>JAFTCZ010000055.1 GCA_017454425.1 Clostridia bacterium
CTATTATCTCCTGTATATTTTTCTGCTCTTAAACAAGTCCGGTAGTCTCATCAAACCCCATCATTATATTCATACACTGAACGGCAGCTCCGCTTGCACCTTTTCCAAGGTTATCAAAACGAGTTGTTACCATAATTCTGTCATCATTTCCATATACAAAAACCTGCATCTCGTTAGTACCAGCTAACGTATTTGCAGGAATAAACTGTTCTGGCAAAACACCTTCTCCCATAAAAGCTGCAACCCTTACAAAACGACAGTCTTCATAATGAGCTGCAAACATTTCCCAAACATTATGGGCTGTCACCTTTTTAGCAAGCAGTCGTGAATGAAGTCCAACAGTTACTGTCATTCCCTGAAAATAATCACAGATATATGGATTAAAAATTGGTTCGTAATCAAGGCCAGAAATCTTTTTCATTTCAGGAAGATGCTTGTGCATTTGTGTTAGTGCATACAAACGAGGAGAATCAAGGCTTGGATCTCTACCTTCAGCTTCATACTGTGCAATTGCTTTTTTTCCAGCTCCGGAATAACCGCTCACCGCATGAACAACCACAGGATAATCTCTCGGCATAATTCCAGACTTCACCAGCGGATAACAGATTGCAATAGTACCACTTGCATAACAACCCGGTACGGCAACCCGCTTAGATTTTACAATCTTTTCTCTAAAATCCGCCCCAAGCTCAGGAAAACCATAGGCCCAGTCTGGATTTACCCTATGTGCAGTAGAAGCATCAATTATTTTTGTATTTGGATTAGTACAAAGGCTGACAGCTTCAATTGCAGCTGCATCCGGTAGACACAAAAAAGTAAAATCAGAAGCATTTATACATCCTGCCCTTGCCGCAGGATCTTTCCGTTTATCATCATCAATAGACAGAATCTCAATATCATTTCTGCCTTCAAATCTCTCAAAAATCTTAAGGCCAGTAGTGCCTTCTTTTCCATCTATAAAAATCTTATATTTCATTATACCACAAAAGACAAAATTGTCAATATGTATTTTGGAAATGCTGTATGTGCAAAAACTTTCACAAAAGCACTCAAAAACACCCAACAATAAAGTGCTTTTTGATTGCTATTTTTTATAAATAGTTGATTGTTTGTACAAATTGTGTTAAAATCATATAAAAGGAGTAGAGTATGGAAAAACCAATTGTTGCAATTGTTGGCAGGCCAAATGTGGGCAAATCCTCATTTTTTAATCGTGTTGTGGGCAAGCGCATAAGTATTGTAGAAGATACCCCAGGTGTAACTCGTGACCGCATTTATGCAGATGCCGATTGGGCTGGCAAGACAATGACACTTGTTGACACAGGGGGCATATCTCTTGATGCAAATGACCAGTGGCGTGAACATATTCTTGCTCAGGCCGAGTTGGCCATAGATATGGCAGATGTTATTGTGTTTATATTAGATGGGAAAGAATCCCTCACACACGAAGACGAAAATGTTGCGCAAATTTTACGCAAGTCAAAAAAACCCGTTGTTTTGGCTGTAAATAAAATAGACAGCCCTAATGACAATTTGTTATTGCCTTTTTATGAATTGGGTTTGGGGGCGCCTATTGCAATGTCTTGTGCTCACGGATTGGGCATTGGTGATGTGCTTGATGCAATTGTAAATAATTTTACACGAATTGTACCATTTGATGAAAAAGAAGACACCATAAAAGTTGCTTTGGTCGGTCGTCCAAATGTAGGGAAAAGCAGTATGACAAACAAACTTTTGGGCGAAAATAGAGTAGTTGTTAGCAATGTTGCTGGCACAACACGAGATGCGATTGATGTGCCATTTAGGTATAACAACAAAGATTTTATACTTATTGACACAGCAGGAATAAGGCGTAAAAGCAAAATTGATTACAACTCAATAGAGGGTTATAGTGTTATGCGCTCTCTTGGCGCAATTAGACGAGCCGATGTCGTTGTTTATGTGCTTGATGCAAGTGAAGAGATAAGCGAACAAGATGTTCGTGTTCTTGGATATATTCACGAGCAAGGCAAGCCAAGTGTTGTTGTTTACAACAAATGGGATTTGGTGCAAAAAGACACACATACAGTAGACTTGTATAAAAGAAAACTAAACGAAGCCCTTAAGTTTATGGATTATTTTGTAGTGCAATATATAAGTACACTTGATGGCACTCGTTTTGGCAAGGTTATGGAAAGTGTCGAATATGTCCTAAACAATGCAAAGCAAACAATACAAACAAGTACCCTTAATGACATTATTCATGATGCGGTATATTCTTCACCTCCACCATCAAAGGGCGGGCACGGATTAAAGATAAATTATGCAACACAGGTTGGCACTCAGCCACCAACATTTATCTTGTTTGTAAACAATCCAGAACTAATGCATTTTTCATACCTTAGATATCTCGAAAACTGCCTGCGTAAGGCAAAAAATTTTGAGGGAACACCAATAAAATTAATAATAAGAGCAAAATCAAAGGAGGCGTAAGATTATGGTATATTGGCTACTAGCCGTAGTAGTGGTAATATCATATTTTGTGGGAAATGTTAACTTTGCACGCATACTTTCAAAACACAAAAATGTTGACATAACAAAACAAAGCTCGGGCAATCCTGGGGCCACAAATATGTATCGTACATTTGGCCCAAAACTTGGTTATCTTACATTATTTTTGGATGCCGTAAAGGGTGTTATTGCTGCATGTATTGGTTTGTTTGCGCTAGGGCATAGTTATTTTCCGCCTGATACAGATGGACTGATAGGAATTTATGCTTGTGGACTTGCGGCTATGATAGGTCACTGCTTCCCAATAATTTATGGTTTTAAGGGCGGCAAAGGTGTTTCTACCATGATTGGTGTGTTTTTGGTGTCACAACCATTGGTTGTTGTTATTTGCTTTGCCTTGGCATTTGTGTTTGTGTTCTTTTTCAAATATTTGTCAGTGGCATCACTTTTGATGGCAACAGTGTTTGTTTTGTACCAAAACTTAACAATGGCCGAGCCAAACCTTACAATTGCTCTTTTGACATTTGCAATTTGGATATTAACATGGTGGGCGCACCGAACTAATATTGAACGCTTGCTGTTGGGTAAAGAAAACCCAACCAATATTGGCAAAAAAATACGAAAAGACCAAGCACAACAGCAAAAGCGAGAAATTTTGCAAGATCAAAAGGCCGAACGCATAGAAGAACGCATCGAAAAGCGTGAGGAAAAAGCAGAAGAACGCCAAGAAAAGAAAGAACAAAAACTAGAGAAAAAGTCCGTAAAGCGCATCACAAAAACAACGGCCAAAACAATAAAAAAGCGTTACCGCAAAACAAAAAAATCAAGAAAAAATAAAAAATCAAAGAAAAAAAGACAGGTATAATAACCTGTTTTGTTTTTTTATTATAATACTATGCAGTTTTTTTGATATTGACTGCAATGTGGTTTTATGATATAATTAATATATAAGGGGGACAAGTGGTGGATTTTTTTAGATTTAGGCTTAGTCGAGAAAAAGACGAATATACTTGTGCAGTTGCTAGGCTTATTCATTCTATCAATCTAGAAGGCATGGGGCATATTGACATTGATTATAGGATAGAAAGGATAGATGGTGTTCTTGTGTGCACCTTAAACACAAGTGAAGATAAAGTGCGAAATGTATTAACAAAACTTCCTATTTTCTTAAGCAAAACAGAAAGAAAAACTCCAATCAAATTTGACATGATGGGTGGTTATAAATACATTAATGGCAATTATCCAACGGCAATAACCATGTGGCTTTGTGGATATATTGGCGAAGAACATATCAAAGAAAAGTCGCTATTTCATGTACAAAATGTTTTGAATGATCATGCGCAAAAATATTATGATTGTTTGGGCAAAAAATTAAGGCCTGTGTTTGTTATAAATAACGACAGGTGCATAATAAATGACAAAGTATATTATCCTGTCATGTTTTGCCAAGAACCAAAAAGTTATTTGGGTAAAATTTTGAACAACAATAATTATAACAAAGATCTTAAATCGACTTATGCTAGTTTTTACAAAGCAGCATATTATGCTTTGGGGAAAAAAGCACAGGGCAGCATATTAAAAGCGGATATTTGTGGGAACAAAGCAATATTAAATAATACCAATTTGGGGTACGAAGATTTGCCGTTTGAAGAAAATAAAGATGATTTGTCTAATGAGGCTTCAAACAAAATGCTTGGTTTAACTCGTGAATAACAAATGATAGTACTATGCACATTTTGTGTACTATGCATATAAAAAACATATACTATGCAGATACTTTATGCAGTATTATGCACTTTTTGCGCAATAAGTACTATTCACAAAGATAAACAAAAATGGAGATATGATATGGATTTTTTAAGATTTAATATTAGAGAAAATAGCCAAAA
>JAFTCZ010000056.1 GCA_017454425.1 Clostridia bacterium
TGCTTCTCTTAGTTTTGATGAGTTTTGTGATATGATTTGCACAAAATACAAAAACAATTTAAGCAAAGCATATTATGTTGTTGATGACTATTTGACCAAAATGCTCAATCTTAATAAAACGGGTGATATGATTTGGGAAATTGGTGCAAAAAACTTGATTCTTGCATCTATTTTATATCTATTAAATGATAATCAAAAAACATTCAATCTTAAAGATGTGTTAAAATTTTTGGAACTAGATGTTGTCTCAGACAACAGGCAACAAAATCTTATAACAAAAATCGGCACTGCCCCAACAATTATACAATCTTGTGTTGCTGGTTGTATAGAATCACATCCCGCAACTTTTAGGGGGTATATATCTGTAGCAGCAGAACTATTGCATCAATTAGCAAAATAAAAGCAAGTTAACTATTGCTTTTTATTTTTTTCATTCACAAACGGGGGCGGGTTTTAATATACTGACAATGTAGGTTAAATCTTACAATAGACAAAGGAGAAAATATGTTACCCACTCTAGAGATGCAAAATATTGGGCTTAATTATCACAGCCGTGATGGTGAAACCGTGGCAATTGATGATATCAGTTTTTGTGTAAACAAAAATGAATTTGTTGGCATTGTTGGGCCAAGCGGTTGTGGCAAAACCACCCTACTATCACTCATCTCTGGTATACTAACGCCAAGCCATGGTCAAGTTTTGATTGAAGGTAAAAACACAAAAGACAAAAGTGCGCGCATAGGATATATGTTTCAGCGAGATTTATTATTTCCATGGCGAACCATTTTGCAAAATGTAAATTTGGGCGCCGAATTAACAAACGACAAATCGCAAAAAACAAAACAAAAAACCATATCCTTACTCAAAAAATATGGAATTTATGATTTTTGCAACAAATATCCGCACGAATTGTCTGGTGGTATGCGCCAACGAGTTGCACTTATTCGCACTTTGGTGCTAAACCCGCAAATATTGCTTTTGGACGAGCCTTTTGGGGCGCTTGATTATCAAACAAGGCAAAATGTTATTGATGATATCTCAAACATCATCAAAAACGAAAATATGACAAGTTTGTTAGTTACGCATGACATAACCGAGGCAATCTCTATGTGTGATCGCGTAATTGTATTGTCTCCACGGCCAAGTCGTGTGCAAAAAGTGATAGACATTCAATTAGACAAAACCCAACCGCCCTCTCAAAGAAAAACCCAAAAAAGGTTTTTTGAATACCAAACTCAAATTTGGAAGGAGTTAGGACAATAATTTGAAAAAATTTTTACAGTACTCAAGAGAACATTCAAAATTTTTGCACAACTTAAAAAAAGATAAAGTCACAATTTTGGTTTTCCAAATTGGTATTCTTGTTGTATTTTTGGCTGGGTGGGAACTACTTGACAAGTTGGGAGTTATTAACACATTTATAACAAGCAGCCCAAGCCGAATTATTGGCACAATCACTTCACTTTTTGAAAGTGGAACATTGTGGCATCATATGGTCATCACATTATTTGAAACAATTATGGGCTTTTTAATTGCCACAATATTGGGTACAATGATTGCAATTTTACTTTGGTGGAGCAAACACTTACGAAAAATTCTTGACCCGTACATCGTAGTGTTAAATAGTCTGCCAAAAATTGCACTTGGGCCACTTATTATCATTTGGGTTGGTGCCGGACTTCAAAGTATTATCACAATTTGTGTATTAATTTTGATTATTATTACTGTTATCTCTATGCTAAA
>JAFTCZ010000006.1 GCA_017454425.1 Clostridia bacterium
CTAATCAATTCTTCTACAATATCACAAGGTTGCTCGAGATCTGTGCGAATTGCAGGGGTGATGCAATTTAATTTTTTATTCTTAATTGTTGCTGTTATGCCAAGGTTGCCCAAAATTCTTATAATATCCATTTCGGGTATCTGGATACCCAACAATCTTTTGATATAATCAACATCCATTGTTATGGTTTTGCCTTTCGAATTGACACTAATGTTGCTGACCATTTCGTTAGAAATTGTGCCAATTTTTAATTCAGCAATCAAGGCAAGCACTCTATCAAGCCCCGCAACACAAGACACAGGTGCAACACCATGCTCAAAACGGGCACTTGCGTCAGTACGAAGGCCCAAAGTGCGACTTGTTTTGCGTATATTTTCGCGTTTGAATGCTGCACTTTCAAGAATTATATTCTTTGTAGAATTACTTACAGAAAATTCGGCACCGCCTTTAATTCCTGCCAAGCCAATAGGTCCTTTTGCATCGGCAATAACAAGCATGTTTTGCGAAAGTTCGTATTCTATGTTGTCAAGAGCAATAACTTTTTCGCCTTTTTGGGCTTTTCTTACTATTATTGTTTGCCCTCTTATTTTGTCATAGTCAAATGCATGCATTGGCTGTCCAAGTTCGAATAATACATAGTTTGTGATATCTACTATATTATTTATTGGGCGCATACCAACCATTTTTAATCTTTGTTGAAGCCATAAAGGTGATGGCTCTACTTTAACATTTTTGACCACACAAGCAAGATAATATGGGCAATCGTCGTCCAAAACTTCCAAGTTAAATGGCATATTTACCTTTTGCGCTTTGTACTTAAAGCTTACATCTTTTAATGGTTTATTTATGGCCGCAGCAAGCTCTTTTGCAAGGCCTTTTACACTTTGGCAATCAGGACGATTGGCAAGAACACTAATATCATAAACGACATCATCTAGGCCCAAAAATGTTGCAATACAAGATCCCAAAAGTGCATCTTGTTCATGAATAATCATTATGCCATCAAATTCGGCCCCTTTGTACACGCTGTCATCAATTCCCAACTCTTCTCCGCCACACAACATGCCTTGGCTTTCTAGTCCACGCATGTTGCTGGTTTTTATCAGTTTGCCACATGGCAAATCTGCACCATCAAGAGCAACAGGAACAATAGCCCCTTCAAAAACATTGGTAGCAGCAGTTATTATTTGAATTAATTGTTTTTTACCGATATTTATTTGACAAACTTGCAATTTATCGGCATTTGGGTGACGAGTTAGCTTTTGAATTTTTCCTATAACAACACGCTCGAGGCCCTTGCGCAAGTTTTTCATTTCTTCTACTTCATAACCAATTGAAGTAAACAAATCTGCAACTTGCTGTGGCGTATAGTTACTTAAATCAACAAAATCATTTAACCATTTATATGTTACTATCATTATTTTTCTCCTGTTACTTAAATTGTTTCAAAAATCTGACATCACCGTCATACAAATCACGGATATCACTAATGCCATATTTTATCATAGCAATACGGTCAAGCCCAA
>JAFTCZ010000057.1 GCA_017454425.1 Clostridia bacterium
ATGCAGCGTTCCGGATCTTAAGACCTTTGGGCAACATGCTTTGTACAAATTTTCTTGCACAAACATTTTTGCCCTGCAACAAATTTATGATATGACCGAGGGCATTGAAAACAGGCTTATTCAACTTGCCCGCGAAAATGTTGATTGTGATGCCTTTGTTGAAAGCGCAAGTTCGAAACGCTTTTCGGTTAATCGCATTAAGCGCATAATATTAAACACACTATTGGATATTAGGGGCGAATTTGTGCAAAAACTGTATGATATGGACTATCTGCCATACATTAAGGTTTTGGCAATAAAAGAGAAAAGCAACATTTTATCTAGCGTAAAAAACTGCAAAAGTGATGTTGTTTTGCGCAAACAAGATGTTATTATGGCCAAAAAAGATGACTTTGCAAAGGTTTTGATGTACACCGAAGACCGTGCAAATGCGCTTTATTCACAACTTTTGGATATATCTAAAGAGCAAAAGCATGATTTTAATGACACAAGCGATATCTACCAAAAACCAATATTTGCAAAAAAATAAAATATGGCGTTTGCCATATTTTTTATTGCTTATTTTTACGCAAGATGTCGTGCTTGTGCAGTACAAATGGCGTGTAAATGCGCACAATTTGCTGAACTTCTTTGACATCGGCAAGTTGGTTGTTTTTGTCGTCAAAAATTTGGGTGACTTCAAAAGTTTTGTTAAAGTTATCGTCTGGGCTTAAAATTTCGAGAATGTCGCCTGCCTTAAAGCGGTTTCGCATTTCGACAAGTGCAAAACCATCTTTGTCGCTATCCCCCACGACTTCGGCAATAAAATCAGAAGTGGCAACGGGATAACTTGTTTTTGGATATTCTTTGTCTTGTGCGCCAAAATAGAAGCCTGTGGTAAACAAACGGTGGCTTGATTTTTCAAGCTCTTTTTGTCTATCTTTTTGCGCTAGGTAGGCATTTTTGTCATCAAGCAGTAAATCTAACGCCCTGCGATAGGCATTAACAACTGTTGCGACATAGTTTGATGACTTCATACGGCCTTCTATCTTAAAACTTGTGACGCCGGCGTCAATTAGTTCGTGAAGGTGGTCTATCATGCACAAATCTTTGCTGTTTAAGATGTATGTGCCCCTGTCGTCTTGCTGAATTTGATATAACTCGCCCTCGCCCTTGTCGGCACGGGTGCGCTCGGTTATATAATATTCCCAACGGCACGCCTGAACACATTGTCCGCGGTTGCTATCTCGGCCCGCAAGATAGTTCGAAAGCAAACATCTGCCCGAATAACTTATGCACATTGCGCCATGAACAAATGCCTCGAGTTCGACATCTTTTGGCAAGAAGTCGCGAATTTCTTTTATTTCTTTGATAGATAGTTCACGAGCAAGGATAATGCGTTTTGCACCTTGGTCTGCCCAAAACTTTGCGGCATATTTGTTGCTGGCACTTGCCTGAGTTGAAAGGTGAATTGGCAAATTTGGCACAACTTGACGCGCAAGAGACAATATTCCGGCATCACTAACGATAATTGCATCGGCACCAATTTGTTGCAAATATTTTAAGTAGTCGGCAAGCCCGTCAAAATCTTCGTTGTGTGCCTGAATATTAACTGTAATATAGCACTTTTTGCCAAGATTGTGCGCATACTTTATATAATCGGCCATTTCGTCTTTTTCGAAATTGTCACTAAAAGCACGAAGCCCCCAACGCTTGCCCGCCATATAGCATGCATCTGCGCCATAATAAAAGGCTGTTTCTAACTTGTTTTTATCGCCTGCTGGTGCTAAAATTTCGTATTTCATTTTTTCTCCTTTTTGGTAACAACGCACAGCCCGTCACCAATATCCAAAACCTTTGTGTCCAAAGTTTTGTCTTGTTCTAAAATATCTAAAAACTGACGCAAAGCCACCACAGTGTGTTCGTATTTTGGCAAAGTTATGGGCTGATTGCCCCTAACCATGCCCTTAAACAACACATTGTCTGACACCCATATCCCGCCCTCGCCCAAAAGCGGCAAAATAAGCGGAATTAATTGAGGGTATTTGCCCTTGGGACCGTCAAGAAAAATCATGTCATAGCGTTTGTTTTGCTTAACAAGTTGTGGCAAAGTATTCATGCAATCGCCCACAATAATTTCTACGCGGTCACTTAATCCCAATGCCTCAAAATTTGGGCGTGCAAGTTCAATGTTTGGCAAACTTGCCTCGAGGTCGGTGATTTTTGCATCTTTATATGCAAGCATCATGCAACTAGCCGAAAAGCCAATTGCCATGCCAATTTCGAGTATGGTTTTTGGCTGTTTTTCTGCAACCAATTTGCACAAATATTCGCGCGTGTCGGGCAGAACAACTGGTATCTTGTTTTGTCGGGCAAATTCTTCCATCTTTTGAAGATACTCGTTCATACGCTCTCCTAGTCGTTGTCTATCATAATTGGAATGATAAGTGGTTTGCGCTTTGTCTTTTTGAAGAACAAACTAGTTAATGTTTTGCGAATTATGCCCTTAACAACCTGCCAATCTTCCTTAAAAATTGCAGGGTCCGAAAGTGCCTGGGTTACGGCTTTTCGGCCTTCGTCCATAAGCCTTCCTATTTCGTTGCCATAAGCAAAACCACGAGGGATAATTTCGGGACCATTTGTTATTGTGCCAGTTGCACCATCTATTGTCATAACAACAATGCAAATACCATCTTCTGATAGAACTTTGCGGTCACGCAAAACAATGCTGTCTTCTTCGCCAAGGCTGACACCATCAACAAACTTAAGCCCAGCCGGCACATCAAATGCCGCACGCCTAAATAGGTTTTTGTTTATTTCTATTACATTTCCTATATTTGGCACAATAATACGCTCGGACTTCATGCCAAGTGACATTGCCAACTCTTTGTGAGATTTTTGATGCTTTGGCTCACCATGAATTGGAACAAAGCATTTTGGCTTGACAAGTTTGTGCAAAAGTGCAATCTCGTTGCGATAACCATGCCCTGATGCGTGCACATTGATGTTGTCGTTTGTGACAACATCTGCCCCACAACGAATAATTTTGTTTATAAGGTTGGTAACAGACTTTTCGTTGCCCGGCACTGGTGAACTTGAGAAAATAACTAGGTCGTTTGAACCAAGTGCAATGCCAGAAGAATCGGCATGCGATGCCATGCGATAAAGCGCGGTTTCTTGCTGACCTTGAGAACCTGTTGCAAGAATAAGCACCTCGTTGTCGGCAAAGTTTTTGACTTTGTCTAGGTCGATAATGCTGTTTTTATCAAAATTTACAAGGCCAATTTTCATGGCAAGCTCGAGGCTTTTTATCATGCTTCGGCCTGCAAAAGCGACTTTTCGGTTGTTTTTCTTTGCAATATCCATCATTCGTTGAGTACGATATATATTGGACACAAAGCCTGTTATTGTTATGCGCTTTGTTGGGTTTGATTTTACCACTTTGTCAAGGTTTTCGACAACCACTTTTTCGCTTATTGAGGTTCCTTCGCGCTCGACATTAGTGCTTTCACACAAAAATAGGTCAATCCCTTTTTGCCCCAATTCACCAAAACGCGAAAGGTTTGTTGTTGGCTCGGCTAGTGGCGTATAGTCAATACGAAAGTCACCAGAATGTAACACCAAACCTGCTGGGGTGTTAATTGCAAAAGCAAATGAATTTGGTGTTGAGTGATTTACATGAATACACTCGACCATAAAGTTGTTGGCAACTTTAACAACATCACCTGCCTTTACTGCAACGCCCTTAAATTTGATGTTGTGCTCTTTTAGTTTTGCCTCGATCATAGATAAGGTCCACTTACTGCTGTAAACAGGTGCATGAACGCTATCCAAAAAGTATGGCAAGGCACCAATGTGGTCTTCGTGAGCATGAGTAACAAGTACTGCCTTGATAAGGTTTGCATTTTGCTTAAGCCATGACATGTCCGGAATGATAAGGTCTACCCCAGGGGCCGACTCGTCCGGAAAGCCTACACCACAGTCAATAACTATGATTTCGTCACCAAATCTTAATGCGGTCATGTTGCCACCTATGCCATCAAGCCCTACACCGCCAAAAAACATAACTTGCAAGTTTTGTGATTTTGGTGTACGAAGATGACGCTCGTGCACGGCCTTTCCGCCCTCGTTTGAAGGCATAATTCGTTTATTTTTGTTAAAAATTCTTTTCTTTGTATTAATTTGATTGTTTTGAGTTGATACTGGCGTCAAATTTGACGCACTGTCGTTGTTTGTTTCCACTTTTTTCTCCTTTATATAATATCTTTTAGAACATTCATTGACTCAAAATCCTCTATTTTGCGAGGAGAAACAATTTTGTTTTTGTCAATGTAAAATCTTAAACCGTTTGTATAAAAATACGCAACCATGCTAAATGTGCTTAAATAAAGCACGCTAAATGGCACTGTAACAAATAATCCAACACTTGCTGTCAACATTATTGCCATAATATTAAGGGCAATAATCAAAAGAATGCTTGTTAATGAAATGCCCAAAATTTTGCCAAATGCCTTGTTGTATGAGTGTACTCCTGTTTTTAGACCATCAAAAACCCGTTTTCCTTTGACAATGATGGCACAAGACCAACCACCAAATGCTATCAACCTGATAGAAAGGTAGAACATCATCACAAACACAAGCACAAATGGTGCAAAAATTGCCCATTTTGTGTAAATGTGAAATAAGTAAATAACACCCACAATTCCTGCAAGGAAAATAAGGTCAAAAGGCAAAACCAAAAGCAAGCGTGCAAGGCTGTATCTTACTGATTTTTTTAGGTTTTTGATGTAACACCCAGTAAAGCCAAGCCTAGACCAACTGCCCATATAGCCATACAAACACTCTCTTAAAGGAATGTGCGCAAGGCTAAGCAAAAACTCGCCCAAAATCATAATGATGGCTATTGCGCCAATGGTATATGGCAAATACAAGGCCAAATTACCACTAACAATGTTGACAAAATCTTCAAATATATCGCCCACAACCAACAAAGTTTGGTCAATTCGCAAATTAAACACACTTTGCTGAATTATGTCGTATACATCACTAAAAAAGCCCATGTTAGACAAATTCATAATAAGCGGATAACATACCGCCACCGTAACACCGCATATTAGCACTATGCACATTAGATAGTACAACAAAACCTTCCACAACAAGTTTGTGTTGTTAAAAGTTAGTTTCTGCGTATCCAAAAACATCATATGTTTTACCTCATCTTAGATTGTAATATTGTCTGTTGTCATATCTTGGCATGTTGTAGTACTCAAAAAAGTTTATCATTCCCCAAATGCACACATATGGTATGATGAACAACAAAGCAATAATGTTTGTTAACCACACAATATTTAACAACAAGCCAATTACCGTAAGCCCAATACCAATAGCAAAAGGCAACACCGAAACAAATATCGTAGACCATTTACTTCGTGAAAAACTGTTTAAGGCATTGCTCATGGCAACCGTAAGAGGAGAGCCCATTATTATCATATCAATGGCCGCAAACATAAACATGCATGTAAACACACCCTGAAGCAAAACCACCAATACGCCAATAACCCAATTGACAATAATACTTGCAAGAGCCACAGCCCCGCCCGCGCTGATAATAAAATGCACAAGGCACATAAGCAGTATGCCAACAAGATTTAATAAAAAGTCAACAAGCAGCATTAGTCCTGCCATTATTGCAAGGTCACCAAAATTGTTGTTAAGACCTCTTGCGTTGTGACTAGAAATATCAAAGCGACCAGTACGGAAGTGATATTCTATTTTGCCTACCAAAAAGCTAATAAACACAACCAAAAGCACAAAACCTAGCAAAAACCACAATACGCCCCACCCGCCGTGGGCATAAACACTTACAAAAAAGTCACCAAAAGAAAACGAGGTCATGCTGGGATAATTGTACAACATTTCAATAAACCCAAAGGGCTGAATTAACAATCCAATAAACACCGCCGGAACAATTGCAAAAAGCAACATAAACAAGATGTTTTTGAAATAATAAGACAAAACATTATGTAATTGCATGTTGTAACCTCATATAAATTTATAATATTTAATCACAAAAAGCTTGCCACTGTGCAAGCAACATAAATGCCCATCAAAAAAAAACTTTTGTTGATAAAAACCTAATTGTTTTATCTATTATTGTCTTAATTATACTCAAGAGTTTATGCATTGTCAAGTAAAAAACAAAATACAAAACAAAAAAACCCACACAAATCGTGTGGGAAAATTAATCACAAAACATCAGTTTTGTTGATTTTTGTCATCTTTTTTATCGGTGGTTTCTTTCGAGCCATCTTTGACAATAATGCCAAGCAACACCAAAATACTGAGTATTGCATTTCCTACCGTCATCATGGCATCTGTGCTTATTTCCATTCCAAGAGCGTGTGCCACCGCTTCAGCAGCCAGCACAACGGCACTAATCACTCCCACCCAAAAACTAGAACGCTTAAATTTTGACAAGACCATTATTCATCTGCCCTTGCATTAAGTTTTTTGAACTTTGCAACACTTTTTGACAAGGCCTTGATATTTGAATCGATATTCTTAATAATTCCTAGTGAATTAGTAAGACTGTCAATTATGTCTTGATATTTGCGCTCACGCTTTTGGCTGTTTTGAATTTGATATAAAAACAGCATTACAAACAATACAGCCCACAGGCCATTTGAAATTGCAAGATTAATAATTTCGTCAATCATTATCTATTTAACCACAATTCGAGTGCTGAATACCAATCCCCCAAATATTCACGAATTTGTGGGGTTGTGTTTAATATTTGCTGAGCCTGTGATTTTGGCAAATCTTTAAGTTTTACAAAGGCATCTAGGGTCATTTCTTTTTGCATGTCTTGAGTAAGCTTTTTGATTGTCTGACCATGTTGGGCATTAAAATCTTCTTCAATTTCGGCACGCTTTTGTGCAAGAATATTTTGGTATTCTTGTGCATTTTTGAGTGCCGCGTTGTATTCATTTGTCAAAACATTAAACTGCTTATTTAATTTATTGGCATATGCAATATCAAAATTTGCAAGCGCATTATCACGCTGTTGCTCTATCACATTTTTTTGAAGTTGCAAACTATTTAGTTTTGATAAGTATTCTTGTTGTGATGTTGCAACCCCAGCATCATATTGTCTCTGCAAATTATCTTTTAACTGAGCATTTATGCTGCTGTTTTTTATGCCATGCAAAATGCTTTTTGCATTTACCTTGTTTATATCGTTGTTTAGTTTTGCTTTTTGTGCCTCAACGCCTTCTTCATACGCTTTTTCAAGTTTGTTTTGTTTGTCCTGTATGTTTGCGCTGTTTTTTTCAAAGTCGGCTTTTATTTTTGTTTGGCCCGAAATTTTGTATTCTTTCAAACCCTTTGTTGCTTCTTGCCAAATTTGTTCATTAGTGGGCATTGTCACATTGTTTTGTGGCATGCCTTGCAAAGCACCATAATCAATCTTTGGCATGCGTGCCTGATAATTTGACTGAATACCCTTTAGGCTATCCAAAAGATTTTGTGCAACATTGTTTGACTGTGTTTCTTTGTCCTTTGTGACTAATTTTTGATTTTGTAAATAATTGTGTGCCAATTTTGTACCTCCATATTTTATAAAGATATTTTGCCTATATCTATTAAAAAAACCATGAACAAACTGTTTATTTAAGTACATTTTTACGAATCACTAGCCGTCATATTAGCACCAATCATTTGTACACAAACAGACTTCATTGATGCACTGCTAGAAAGACTTATGCTAGTAAGCCTGCAAACAAGCGTGTCGGTGTTTCCTGTGGCCGTAAAAACATAAGAAAGTGAATGTTCGGTCGTGATTGTTGTTTTATCCACCATTTCATTAATGACATTTGTGCCATTTATTCTCATGTAAATAGAGGCAAGACCTGTTGTATCAGTTTTGTCTGGATTGTTTATAATACGCGTTTGCATGGTAATTAATATTTTTGTTCCTGCTGGCGCAGTAAATGTGCATATATTTTCGTCATATGTTCGTGCCGCTGCAACAGGTGAACTAAAGTGATTTATATACCTCGAATAAAATGTCGGAGCACCACCACCTCCACCACTTGCACTAATAACTCCATTTTCTATGCTAATATTTGTGCCTGCCGTCAAAGTGTTTTGCTTTGTCGCGAGTTCGTCGTACACACACTTTGCACTAGGATATTGTGCATCTGTGCTATTTGATGAAATTGAAGTCACTTTGTTTGATGAATTTTCTTTTGTTGACAATTCAGCATAAACACCACCACTTTTTACGGGGTTTGTGCTGTTTTGTGTTGGCGTATCATCAAAAGTAAGCGAGTTTTGCTTGTTTGACAACGCTGTGTACACTCCCCCACTAGTAACAGGGTTTTGGCTTGCGTTTGTTGGCGCATTGTCAAAAGTAAGTGTGTCTTGTTTTCCTTGCAGTGCCGAATATACCCCTCCGCTTGTAACAGGATTTGTGCTGGCACTTGTGGGTGATACATCAAATGTAAGCACATTTTGTTTTGTTGACAAAGCATCAAAAATCGCGCCACTTGTTGTGGGATTGGTGCTGTTTTGCGTAGGGGCATTATCAAAAGTTAAAACATTTTGTTTGTTTGATAACGCCGCATATACACCACCGCTAGTAACAGGGTTTTGGCTTGCGCTTGTTGGTGTATTATCAAAAGTTAAGGCATTTTGTTTTGTCGCAAGCCCGTCATATACACATTTTGCGCTTGGATATTGTACATCTGTACAAGAGTTATTTAGGCTTGTCACCTTGTTTGTTTTATCTTCTTTGCCAGAGATGGCAGAAGAATATGATGAGACGGTGTTAGATAATGTTCCTACTGTATTAGACAAAGTGCCCACGGTGTTTTGCAAATTACCAACTGTTGTATTTATTTGGGTATTGTGTTTTGCAGATGATTTGACATGCAAATCAAACCTATCTTCCAAATCTTGTATTTGCTCTTTTGTTTCTGCCAATGTTTGCATGTTTTTCTCCTATACAATAGTTGTTTTTAGTGTTGGGGGTTTTATATCAGCAGTGGCTTGATCGCTGCTTAAAACTATATTAAAAGTCTTGCACCTAATGTTTAGTTTGTATTTTTGTGGTGAATTTGAGGCTGAGACTGAAAAATTGTAAGTTGTGGTATCTGTATTTATTGTTAATTGAGCATTTGTTGCAGAAGTTATGTAAATTTCGTTTAGAACTTTTTGCTTGTTTGGATAACCCAAATCGGTGTTTGGTGATTGCCAATACTTGTGGGTTGCAACACCTTGCACTTGCCCACTGTGATCAACTTGCAACAATACATTTTGTTTTCCGTCAGTGTTAAGACAGCAAACCATTCTTGAAAATGTTTTTGTTTGAACATTTAACAAAAGCGAGATGTCAACACCTCTTAAGATATTGATTTGCCCAGAATTGATGTCATATTCTAACAGCACATTGTTTATATAACTTGAGTTTTCGCAACCCACCGCCGTGCTATCACCAAAATTCATTTTGCAAGCCAAATAATATTTCCCGTCCAAAAACGCACCAACCGAATTGTCGTTTTCTACATTTTCAAAGAATTTATCTAGCCCCGTGTTAATTTTTCTCATACTAGAGCCATCAAACAAATAAATGCCATCTTTGCACAGCATAATGATACAACTGCCACAGTGCACAGCACTTTTGTCATAAATTTTGCCTGTTGAAAGATAAAGATTGCGAACAACAAAGTCTTCTTGTTCTCCCCAAGCGGATACACGAGTTATCCCATAATCACGAATGATATATAGGTAATTATTCCATTCAATAAGCTTATTAAGTGCTCCTCGCTCGTCAGAAATTTCGATATAACCGCCATCTTGCAGGTTTTCTTCCCAATTTCGGGGGTCTAGATCATCACTAAAATAAAGCTTTTTCTTATCTCCTATTGATGTGGCAAACAATCTTCCGGCATGCAAGGCTAAAGACGAAACACTTGGGGCGTTGGCATAATTATGAAAATAATTAATACTATCCCATGTATAAAGGCCGTCTTGGGCATTTGTGCTGCAGAAAATCATACAATCCTTTTGGTCAAGACGATAATTTATGCCTACCGGCTGACCACTAAACTGAACTTCTTCGACCTCAGAAAAACCTGATGGTGTGTCCATATTTGTGCAATAAAACTTTTGGTTGTCACCATAAATAACCAACAAGGGCTGCATAGCATTGCCGTTGTAGTCATATCTTTGATAATGCCAAACATTTTTTATACTGGCAACAGCATTGGGCACGGCATAGGTTTTTGTATAGTTAGTTCCAAACAAAGTGTATGGTGTTGTTAATGCGCTTAATCCCAACCCATGACGCAAAGCACCCGAATTTGTATCAAAATTATAGGTTTTTACTGCATAGTTTAGGGGCAAAACGCTTTCACTTTTAACCGAATTTACACCACCACTAAAGTCACTAAGTGTAACATTAAGTACAGTTTGGTTTTTGTATGGTGTTTTTTCACTGTACAACATCAAAACCAGCTCCTTTTATCTATATAAAGGGTATGACGCGAGCGCGAAGCCATTAATATTGAACGCTCAAACATGTTGCTCCAGGCCGTACTTTCGGTGTAAAGCCCCTCAAAAAGATAATATCGTGACACAGCCCCCATAGCCACCATTCGAACACTTACCAAATTGGCAACAACATCTAACTCATCATTTAATGCCTCAACAAAATCTGGCTGATAGCAAAAACTTACAACAATATTTTTGCTGCTTGTGGTAAAGTATTCGGGATAAGAACAAAAACGCAATTTTGTGTTTGTGTTTTTATCAACCACTTTTAATATTTGCAACAAAGTGTTTTCGAACAAGTTGTAACTATAAACCATATTCTCACTTGTAAGGGTTTGTGTACTTTTAAGAGGAAAATAAGAGATGCCAAGAGATTGCACAACATCATTTATTGCTGTTAGATATGTATTAATTGTGTCTTGCTGAAGCTGAGTTGGTTCAGTTTGACCACCAAAACTTGTTGTTTCTAGCAAATCTTTGTGACCAAGATACTGTGCCATAAGTTTGGCTACATCTAATGCTTTCATGCAAAATCCTCCTTTGTTAAACAAAACGGGTGGTATAAGCATCGTTTATATTATCGTGATTTTTTAGATAATCAAAAGTTTCGCCAAGTTTTGCATGCATTTCATCATCAAGCACTCGGCGTTGTTCTTTTTGCAAGGCCTCATTTTGGCAAGCAATTTCATCAAGCAATTTGTCAATATTTTGTTTGCGTGTTTTGAAAACTTTTGAAATAACACGACTATCTAATTCTCCATCTACGGTTAGACAAAAAGTGTCTAGATATTGCTGGCTATTGTGAACCTCAAACCTATTGCAATCTGTGTTGTAAACAACAAAGTATGCAGGGTCTATTTCACAAAGTCGCCTTGATATATCAAATGTATCACTATATATACGAATTTTTGACATATACCCTCCGTTTTTTGTTATATATGTGCATAGTACTTATGCATAACACTATGCATAGTACTATGTTTTGTATACATAATTTTAATACTATGCACTTGTTATGCACTTTGTAACAGCGCATGGTTTATCACAAATAAGGTCTGCATATTTAACTAATGTAGCGGTGTGAACAGGATAACCTTCTTTTTGACGAAGTATTTGACCTTTGTCGTTTGACAACCATTCCCAGTCACACAATTCATGAATTTCAAACAAGTTTGTGTTTATGATGTACATGCTTCCCTCTTCAACAAATCGGTCAGCAATCATAGGCACACCATTGACCGAAACTGCAGTAAAACCACCAGCAACATTAACTACATCAGTATTGATTCGTGTGTTTAATAAAAGTGATATGTACTTTTGCCTCATATCATATGACATCAAAATCATATTTGGGTTGCTGCCATAATAAACAGATTGTTTGTCAATTTCGTCAATCAACACACCTTCGGTGTATTGGTTTGAAGTTTTTGACACAAGACGACCTTGCAAATATTTTGTGCTTGACTTTGTGTTTCCGTACAAAGAAGTTATGTTGTTGTCAAATATTGCGCCAAGACCTGTTAGTTCTTTGTCTTTGCTGTTGTGTGCGTACATGGTATAAGTTTTGTTATTGTTCCATGTTTCGCTGAAGGCTATTGAAAGTGTAATTGTTTTGTTTGGTATGTTCCAATCAATTATTCTTGCACCACTCATGGCACTTGCAATGGTGCCATCTACATAAACATCAACAGCCATTCCTATCATAAGATTATTTACACTATCAACAGTCATAGTTGCTGTGTTTTTTGTGGCACTTGAGATTGTACACAACAATCCACTACCATTGCCCAATGCCATACGCGACATGTTAAACTTTCCTGCCTCGATAAGGCCTTGCATCTCGCTTTCCAAAAGGTTAACAAAAGCGCCCTTATCACTACTTGAGGCACGGATAGCCTTGTCGGTTAACTCAATCTTACCATACAAGTTTTTTAGGCTTGTTTTTAAGGTAAGATAACCATTTTCACTACTATTTGGCAAGCCACCTGTTTCGGTGCCTGCACCAATTCCTCCGCTAAATGCTACGGCAACAAGCTTTTCGACTTGTTTTCCTACAACACTTGCTGTGCTGTGCTGAAGGCTAGCCAAAAACGGATTAACATTTGTGTTTAATTGATTTGCAACTACACCCAAATACATGTTTTTGAGTGCGTTGTCTGCTGTTGTTAAGCTAATCATATTGTCCTCCTATTGTATGCCTTTTATTATGCCTTGCCCATTTGGTCGTGAGCAGATAAGATCGGCATATTTGACCAAAGTTGCGGTGAATATTGCATAGTTTTCTTTTTGTTTGAGTATGCTTCCATCTTCGTTTGTTAACCATTCCCAATCACAAAGTTGATGCATTGTAAAGTCGCTTGTATTAACAAACAACATCGAATCACTGTCACCAAATTTATAATTGCATACAGGCAAACCATTGAAAGACAAGGTTGTTACTCCACCTTTAAGGTTGGCAAAGTCAATATTTTTGCGGTATGCTAGTAATGAGTTAACAAGTTTTAATCTTGCATCACGGCCAGCAAAAATCATATCAATGTGACCATTTGATTGCATTTCAATTTGGTCTATTGCGCCTTGCATAAATTGTTCGTTAAATGTTTCGTTATTGGCCATTGTGTGAATGTAAGGGCACAAAGAAACATAATTAGAACGAGTCAAGCCATACAAAGTTTGGTTTGAATCAAAAAGCGCACCAACGCCAGTAATTTCGGCATCTTTTGCATTTGCAAAATAAACATGATAATCTTTTGTGTTGTCAACAGTTATGTTTGCCATGCTGGCATCTAGATAAATTTTGTTTGTATTGTTATCAATATCTTTTATGCGAGCATTTGAAAGAATTTTTGTGCTTTCTTCGTAAACATCTACACTCATACCAACAAAATATCTTGCGATATGAGAGACGGTAATTGTATCATTTGTTGTATCTAATGTTACATCCAAATCTAACGCGCCCGAACCATCACCATACATCATGCGAGCAAGGTTAAACTTGCTTGAAGCAAGCAGTGATGACATTTCGGCGTCCAAAAGATTGATAAAAGCTCCTTTATCGGTGCTTGAAGCACGAATGGCCTTGTCGGTTATTTCAAGCGTTCCAAACAAGTTTTTTAAGGTGCTTGTAAAATTGAGGTATTTGTTTTCGGCACTATTTGGTAGTGCATCGCTTTCATCACTTGCGCAAAAACCTCCGTTAATGCCAAAAGGCACTAGTTTGATGATGTTGCGACCATAAACATTTGTGCTAGATTGTTTAATCTTTGACAACAAAGGGTCGGTTTCGTTGTTTAGTTGAGTGCTAAGGACGCCCAAATAGACATCTTTTAGCGCCGCCTGAGCGGATTGCAAACTAATCATAAAATTCTCCTAATCAAAATATTTTTGGGCCAGAATTTTTGCCTCGCTCAGAGTCTTTGGTGTGACATGGTCCTCACCAAAATTTGCTACTAACTCGGGCATAATTTCTGGTATGCTGTCATGTTTGTTAAGAGAATAAACATAATCTCTGATAATTTTGTTTTTTATATTTTCATCACTGAAGATATATTTTTCTAAAAACGCTTCGTCTTTTGATAATTCTTGCATGTTTTTTGCGCTTTTTTCTAACATTTTGGCATATGCGACATACAAAGGAGAAGCACTTGACTGCACTTCTTTGTCTTCTATTAGCATTTGGGCTAGTTCCCTTTTTTGTTCATCAGAAATATTGCGTTCTCTAAAAAACTCATCAACATCATGTTGCCAATTTTCATTTTGCAAAAATGGCAAATCTTCATTGGGTGTTGATGTGTTTTGTGTTTCATTAACAGCGTTTGGCGGGGTGACGGTTGTCTCCTTGTCGCCAATAGATTTTTGCAATTTCGCCAACTCTTGTGATTTTCGTGTAAATTCTCCGCGCAAGCTATCATAAGATTTTTTTAATGCCTCAACATCACGAAAAGTTTCCAAATCAACATTTTGTTCTTGTTGTTCTGTTTTTTCTTCTTTGGGGTCTTGTACTTCTTGTTCCATTTTACTCTCCTGTGTTTTCTGTCATTTGTGTTAGTTTTTTATATTGTTTGTGCAAACGAATATGCTCAATCATTTTTTGCTTTATATTTTTGTTGTGACGGCACATGTTTTCAAAATCTTTGCTTAACATGAATGCTGTGTGTGTTTGAATGTGCAAATCGTGGTCATGAATTTCGCTTACTTCGCATTCTTCACCTTCACCAAAGGCAATATTTTCGCGCCTTGCGCACTCAACCTGAAGTGTGTTATTATCAAGCATATTTTCCCACATGCCAAAGCCCAAAAGTTCTAACGCTTTTGTTTTTAAGGCATTGTCCATTTTCCCTTGATCATTTGTAAATAAGCCAGATTTTAACAATTCCATAAGCATATTGCGTCTTTGAGCCAAGGTTTCGTTCATTTCATTTTTAATTGTGACAATAACATCATCTGAAGTGATATTTGAAGAATTCCAATAAAATACGCCTGCGTCATTATCATTTGCAATCAAACTTACACGCCTGGTGCTTGCAAATTGTTTATAAAGCCTTAAGATGTGTTTTGCTATTGTTTTGATGGCGTTTATAATGCTTTCGCTGCTAGATGTTATGCGAATATTCTCTTGGTCAAGTAACAACTCAATTGCAGTACCACTCATCCCGCTTATTGCCGAAAAATTTGAGCCTATCCAATCACTAATTCCGCTAATTGACAAAAATTCATTGCTAAGGCGGTCTTCTTCATTGCTAAAATCGGCCGGAACACTTTCGCTTGCAAGCATACGCGGAGCGTTTGAGCCCTGACGATAAACAAGTATTTTGCCCGGTGACAATCCTTCGTCTTCTAGGTTTTCGATATCCACCGAGCCATCTTCAACTGTCATAACACCCATTGCAATACGATTTAAGAACTCGTGCTTGCGGTTTTTGACCGCATTGTATGCGCGCTGCACTGGTATTATGCGATCTATTATGCAAGAACCCCAAAAAAGTGATGGTTGGTCAATAGACACTTGTCTTACAAAAGGCAATCCCCTTTCTCCGTTTTCCAAATTTTTGTAAGGCAAATCACCAACATAAACAAGTTGATCGCCCGCTACAACTTCTATTCGACCATTTGGATAGGTTGTACTTGGCATTGTATAACGCTCGATAACAAGTGCCTGATTGTGTTTTGCTGTTTTGCAAACCTTTGCGATACTAGATAAATATCCAAGTCCGCCAACAACCTGCGAGTTTGACAAATTGAAGGTGTCGATGTCTTCACCTTTTATCTCTACGCCCCAAACCTGTTTGATTACATCAACATCAAAAGCGCGTACATGCATAATACTTCGGCAACTTGATATGTCTTTGTTTGTGTTGCTGTCTGGAAAAATTTCAAACGGACTGCAAGGCACAATATCAATATCACCCTGACAAATTTTATGAGATTGGTCATCTATGCCAAGAATGGCACCTTTTTTGTCATTCCACACAATTTTGTAAAAACCTGTTCCACAAATTTCGCTCCAGCGTGTAACCTCGCTTATTATGTTGTTAAATCCTAGGCGATTTGCTGTACTTTCTAAAATATTTTTGCAAAGTTTTGCATTTGCAACATCATCTTCTTGAGTACTTGATGGCTGCACAGACATTTGTGTGCGAACCCTTGCAAGCTTTGCAAGACGAACATCAATAATTGGTGCTATGTGGTTGTAAACTTCTCGTTCTTGCCAAAAATATTGTTTGTCAAAATCATCAATATTGTCTTGGCTGTTTATTCCGCAATATTGATTTCCCATCAAAAAGTTTATATTTAATTGCCATTGCGCCTCAAACGGCTTGCGCTCTTCTTTGCGTCTTTGATAATCTTTTTTGATTTGTTCTACCAAATCTTTGTCATTTTGTATAAGTTTTGTATTTTTCATAATTACCTCTTTAATCTAAATTTTGTAGCAATAGCAGGTGGCACAACAAGTCGCGACACCTGAACATGCAGGTTTTGCAGACATTGTGAGCATATACCCAATGCATATTTGTTTGTTTTAATTTTGTACTGCGCAACATTAATGCAACCGGGGGCAAAATTGCATTTAATCTTGCGAGTTGTCTTGACAATCTCCATCTTCTTCCTCCATATCTTTTAGCATACTTAAAAGTCTCTTTTTTTCGGCAAAAAGTTCTTCATCTGTCATATTTTGATAATTATTTGCACTCTCAAATGTCATACCCAAGCACATTTTTGCCGCGGAAACATCGGGGGGCAAATATTTTGTTGTCACTTTCTTTTTTATCAGTTTGACATCTCCTTGCTCATCATCTATGGCATATTCTTCTATCACTTCTCGTGACTCGCACCCCTTTGCCCTAGACTGCATGGCTTGGTACAATTTTTCGTCTTGTTTTTGCAGTTTTATTAGCTCCTTTTATCGCAATAGTTTTTGTTGTGTATTTAGTTTTTTTAATAATTTTTGCTTATGTTGTTCAATAATTGATATGTCCTGCTTTTGTTCGGGCGGTGACGGACGAGACATAATATAATATCTTAGCTCGTCCATCGAGTGGTCATCTTTTTTGACAGGACTGTCATCATTGCCCCACATATAACCCTTAATTTCGCGAATCATATTGACACAATTGCTAAATATATACAGTTTTGTCTGCCCTTGCGCATTTCTTAAATAACTTTTGACACGCGATATGCCCGAAAACACATCTTTGTTGACATTTGTGTTAACCAATATGCCAAAATCATAAAACAGTTCGCTAACACTGCGGGTGCTGGCAAGCGTCTTTTGATTGGCTGCTGGGTCAATCAAAGTTTTGTAAAATCCATTATATTGTGGCCAATTAAGAGATGACGATATTTCTTTTATGCGTTGTGAATGATATTCAATTGTTTGGTTTGCGGCATAGTGCTCGGCAATAACATACACATTGCCATCAAAATCAACAGCATACCAATGAGCACTTAACGGATTGTGCAAACCTGGGTCTATGCTTATGTTGTCATACCACTCATGAGGTACATTAAATGGTGTTATTATGTGCACATTGGGGTCAAATTCTTTGTAAACAAGCCCACCCATGCCAACAAAACGGCCAAAACGACGACTGTCAAGTTCTTCACTAGATAACACTTGGGTCATTTTTTCTATCTCTTGGGGGTCAAGATAAGGATTATCTGCCCACTCCATTTGAATTACATCTACATCTAGGTCATTTTGTGAATTTAGATAAATTAGGTCATACACCCATGTTAATCCCTTAAGAGGCGTCATGGTACCAAAAATATCACCCGCCTTATCAAGAACACGCATTCGACATTCAAGATAAACATCTTTAGGGTGGCTCTTCATCAAACCAAACATAATCAAGGCTTGTTCCCTGAAATTTTTCACGCCCTTGGTCACAACTTTTGAAGCCAATTTTGCTAATTCCACCAAAAACATTTTTGACAAGTATATAATCAATAACCCCATTTGACGGGCTTGATTTTCGCCCTGAAGACATAACTATGTCTTCTATCCAATCGGGATTAAGATAATACAAAACTTTTTGCTGTGCAACATCGCGCTGCACCTGGCTTGTTAGTGACACAACCCACCCCGTGGTATCTTTTTTGTTTTGCCTAAAAGGGTGTATTCCTCGCGCCAACCATACTGTTTCTACCGCACCGCATTGCGTTTTTCCACTGCGGTTTCCACCAAAAACCCACCTATTGTGTTTTTGTGATTTGTGAAATAACATTTGCTTTTGATGCACAATTTTGCCCGTATTGTAGTCAGCAAGCTTGTTTTTTGCCTGACGCCTTAAAATTTCACTTTGTATGCAGTCAAGATTGTGTACAACATCACGAATGTGCATTTTTACCTCATCTTTTGTACAATTTTTGCAATAAAAAACAATAATTGCACACCTTCGCACAATTATTGTTTGATAAAATTATTATGTTTGTTTGTAATATTTGTTTTTGGATATAATTAAAAAAGTTAGGAGTAAATTATGAAAATCAAATTGTTGTTATTTGTTTTGCCTTTTTTATTAGCTTGCATATCCCCCAATGTAAGTGCCGTATGCATGGCAAGTTCGGTTTTGTATTATCGCATTATTGATGATCAAACAAACCTTTATGCCACAAGCACAATGGAACAAGCTTATTTTTGTTTGCCAAAGACATATTTTGTAGAGTTTATTGACAATGTAAATGACGATATTGCTTTTGTTAGATATGATGACC
The DNA here is from genome assembly GCA_017454425.1 of Clostridia bacterium. The sequence continues at coordinate 18,745 of JAFTCZ010000057.1, forward strand.
TAGAAGGCTTTGTTTATGTTAATCAGTTGCAAGCCTGTTATTCGCAACCCACCACTCCGTTTGCCCAAAACCAAACCTTGTCATCAATAGATGCCTGCAATGTGATTGTATACAGCCAACCCAACACATCTTCGCAATTTGTTGGAGTTGTTCCTTTTAATGCCCAAGACATAACATATTATGGTAGTATTCAATCAGTCGAAGCAATACAGGGCCTTGGCAATTTGTGGCATTATATTAAATATACAAGTTATGAGCAAGGTATTTTGCACGGTTTTGTTTATGCCCCGTTAACCACAAACCTAAAAACAGCAAGTGTAAATGACGAAATTGTCGTCACCGAAAACGAAGAAACGGTTAATACCTCAACCCTACCCATAAACGCCGAATTTGGAAACAGTGATACTTTGTTTATTATAATAGGACTATGTATTTTGGCCTTAATACTTTTGTCATTATTGTTTCGAACAGACAAACGCAAAAAACCAAAACTTTCGCCCTCTGCCCCTAATTTACCAAGAGAAAAATTAACTTATATGGCAAAACACACCGAAAATGATGGATTTGACTTTTGAGGCACAAAAACAACCTTGTCGGCAATTTGAGGGTTTTTTTGATTGTTGTATTTGCGCTCGTAAATTCCTACTAGCCATTGCTCGCTAAGATACTCTTGCTCGATAAATGATGAACAATATCCAAACTTGCAAAAATAATCATAACATTCGTTTATTGCCTTGCGCAATTTTCTGCGAAGTACATTTATTGTCATGTTGTTTTCAAGTGCCAAATCATATAATGTAAGTTTGTCTAGATACTTGCGGATAAGCAGTTTACTTGTGGCAAGTGGCAAATTTCGTAAAGTATTTTCGACCAATAGTTTTAATTTTAATATTTTCTTTTTTCGTTCAATTAATTCGATAACGGTTTCCATAAGGTCAAGTGTACAATCTTTGCCATAATTGGTTGTTTTGTAAGAATTTGTGCCAAGAGTTAAAACTCGTTTATCTATTGACCTAGTTATGCACCCAATATAATTGTATGCTTCGAGTATGGTTTGAGTCCATAATTGATTTTTCATTTGTTTTCCTCCATTTTTTTACAAAAATAATATGTATTTTATTTTGAGATTGCCCAGATCTCACGCTCATTCTAGTATATATTTTGGCATTTGTCAAGTGTTGTTGTTTATTTTTGTAAAATATTTTGCAAAAATGTCTAAAAATGTCTAAAACAATATTTTTGTGGCAAAACTCGTCAAAAAAACTGGTCCAAAATTGTAAAACCCGTTTGAAATTATTTTGTAAATTAATTTTTATGTGTTATACTATATAAGAATACTTTATAGAGGACTAAGGTGATGAACAAAGGATTTGTGGTGATAATGTGCCTGCTGTTATGCTGTGTTATGTTGCCAACAATGGGTCTTTCGGGACAACAAAATGTGGCATATGCAGATGGCGTTTATAATCTTAATGACATGACTATATCATCTTCTTCAAGTTCTTTGCAAGACATAACAATTTCGAACACTTCAGTTTACATAAGCGACAATGCACAAAGAAAAATTTGGGCATACGATATTGAAACAAATTATACCCAAACTTTGACACTTTCTTCTTCCGCAAGCCCAAGCATAATGACATATGATTATGCCGACAATCTTGTTTATGCCGACAGTGAACTAGACCAAATTTGCATTTATGGCACAAATCAAACCTTTGATACCTTTGTGTATGGTGACAGCGAGTTGCGTTTTTCACGAATTTATGACCTTGCTCAAACAACAAGTAACGACCTTTATGCACTTATTAGCCGTCACAGCGATTATTATTTAATAAAAAAAGCAAATGACCAAACAAAATTTAGTTATTTTGCCACTATGCCTGCTCTTGTTGACGGATGCAAACTAGCAATTAACCTTACAGGCGACAAAATATTATTGTTAAACAACAATGTTGTGTACAAAATTGAAAATACAAGTTACACCGTTTTTGACGATTATGAACTTCCTGCCCTAACTAGCATTTTGGCAATAAGTTTTGACCATAAAGATGACTTGTACATTTTGTCACCTGACGGAACAATGGTACACAGTACATCTACCGAATATTCTAGCATAACAATAAACAATGCAAACACAATTTTGGATTTTTGCATAAGCCCAACCAACAACACAATTTATTTTGTTTATCCTGCAAAAGTGGCATCATTGCAAAACCCAATGTATGATACCAACAAACCCTTTCTTAACGCAATTAGTTCTATCCCAAGTATTGACATAACAACCGACACCCTTACTAGCCCTGTTGCAACAATAAAGACAACAAAAGATACCTTTATTTATACTTACAACAACTTATTGTCAAAAACAAAAGCATTATCCGCCAACCAAACACTTTGCGTACTAGAAAGTGAAGACTCTAGTTTTTATTATGTATTAGATACCTCAAGCGAATACAATATTGTTGGCTATGTATTAAAAAATTGTGCAACCCTAACAACCGACACCCTGCCAAGCACAACATATCAAACATTATACACAAACACTGCAATTTATCCTTTCCCTACTACGCTTGCAAACTCTAGTGCGGCACAAACCCGCACACTTGTCAATTTGCCAAAAGATGCAGTCATCACAACCACTCAATCAAGTGTTACACCAACCGACCACAACGGCGCAAGTTTTGTTTTTGTAAGCACAGAAATTGGTGGCACAACTTATAAAGGTTATGTAGATGTTCGCTATCTTACGCAAAAATCAACCGACAACATAATCACCCCAATTTTTGTAAGCAACGCCACAACAAAAGGCGAAACACAAATTTATAGTGACAACGAATGTTCTTCACTGTTAACAACACTTAACAAAGGCACTGCCGTTCAAATAATATCGACAACAAACGGCATATCATATATCGAATGGCAAGAAGGCAGTGAAAGCCACTTTGGGTATACTCAGTACAAAGGCCTTGATGATGGCTCGATATCCCTCAGCCAAACAATTGGCTTTTTGTTAATGCTTGTTGCAATTGTTGCTTGCCTTGTTACCATCTCAGTTATTAGCAAAAACAATCAAAGACGCAAAATGCTGTACGAATAAAAAACACTAGAAAAATTCTAGTGTTTTTTTTTATTCTTGAGCCGCAACTGGTGCATTATCGGGCATGATGCTATCATACAAGTTTTGTTTTTGTTCTCGGTCTTCTTCTTGTTTTGTTGACACTCGCCCAATACTTACCTCGTATGCAACTCGTGTTTGCACTTCACCATTGTCTAATTTCTTTTGATATTCTCGGCTTTGAATTCGGCCTGTTATGAAAAGCTTTTCGCCAACCCCAACTTGACTAATAAATCGGGCACTTCGCCCCCAAGCAATGCAAGGCAAATAATCGGACTTATTATATGCTCGATTTACCGCCAGCAACAAGTCACAAATTTCGCGTTTGAAGGGTGTAGTACGGTAAATTGGCTCTTTACAAATATACCCAACAAGTTCTATCACATTGGTGTTTACAACATCTTGTTCGGGCACAATTTCACGCACAAACACCGTAAGCATAAGCTTGCTTTTGCCTTCAATTAATTTGTTGTAACTGCGAAATTGACCTTTTAATGCCAAAGATTTGCCCACCACAAGGTTTTGCTCGGCAATAAGACGCTCGGATATTGTTATTGGTATGACATCATCTTGCATAGACAGTCGCTTAACCCGCAAGTTTGTGTCATAAAATCCCTCGCCATATATTTCGTGACTAAATGTTGGTTCGGTGTCTATCGTACCACACAAATAGACTTTGTTGTTGTCAAATTCAAAATTCATAAAACCTCCGTACTTTTTACAATTTTTTCTGCACGCCTGCGTGATCAATAGTATAATTATCTTTTAATATCAAATCGGATATGCATGTGATCGTGTAGCCCTGCATCTTGAGGCGCTCGAGTATCATAGGCAAAGCCTGGGTGATATGGTCCGAATTGTTGTGAAATAAAATGATGTCGCCTGGCTTAACCTTGCCTAGCACTCGTGATGTGATCTCTTTTGCACTTATGCCCTTCCAATCAAGTCCGTCCAAACTCCACTGAATAGTCGTAAGTCCCAAAGATTGTGCGGTGTCAATAAGTGTGTTGTTGTAACTTCCAAATGGTGCCCTAAACAAATTTACTTGCCCACCCGTGATGTCGGTTATGAGTTTTGTGCTTGTTTCTAATTCTTGGCGCATATCTTCTTGAGATAGTTTGCACATATCGGGATGTGTATTTGTGTGCGTTCCTATCTCAAACCCGTTGTCGGCAATATTCTTGACCATCTTTGGATATTCTTTTACCCAAAACCCCACCAAAAAGAAAGTAGCCCCAACACCATATTCTTTAAGTATGGTCATAATATCTTGTGTTTTGTCTGCTCCCCATGCCGCGTCAAAAGATATGGCAATATGCTTTTCTTGAGTGTCAACACAATATATAGGAACTTTTCGGCCACTGTTTCCAAAAAACACACCCGCAACACTTCCGCTTTGCCCCACAGGAGCCACATAAACACCCAAAAGCAAACAAAAAGCAACCATAACGGCAATTAGGCTTTTTTTTATCACAACAAATTTCATTTTGGCCTCACAAATCATTTTAATTTATCTTAAAACAAATGCTATGCAAAAAATTTTGCTAATTTTTGCATAAGATGACGGACTTGAATGTATTTTGTCAAAAGTCTATATATTGTTATGCTAATAGAAAAAAGTTTATGCAAAACAAAAAAGCCCCTCAACTAACAGGGGACTTTTTTATAGTTTGTAAAACTATTTTATTTTTGAATTATTGATATATACTTCAAATGATTCTTTGGTTTTTATTAATGCCTTACCTTTGCCATTGCGATCTTCTATTGACAATTTATCTGTGTTTTTAACAACTGTACCCTCGTCAGTTTTTAACACCAAATCAAGTGGTTGGGTGCAAATTGTGGCAAACTTAACATCATCACCCTTTGCAAGAGTCATAATTTTTACACCTTTGCGATATCTAGGTAAAATGTCAATTTGTGGTATAATTACTCGCTTTGCAAGTGCTTTGCTTGTCACAACGGCAATCTCGCCCTCGTCATCGGTAAGAGCGGCATAAACAACTGTGTCGGTATCTTCGAGTTTTATGCCATGCACGCCGCCCGAAACACGACCTTGTAGTGGCACATCATCTTTCTTTGCATACAACACTTGCCCTTGTTTTGTAACAAATATCATGTTTTTGTCTTTGTCATCAAATACAACATCAATAAGCGCATCATTATCTACATCATCTCGAAGTTTTACTGCCTGAACATATGCTTTTTGCAAATTATATTCACTAAAGGCAGTCTTTTTGACATAGCCTTGTGAGGTAAAGAACAAAATCTCTTTGTTTTCGGCAAAATCACCAGGAACAATTTTTACAATCCTTTCATCTAACGAAAAGTCCAAAAATGCTTCGCGTGGGGTTATGCCTTTGTCCTTAAACTTGTCTATGCGTTGCAATTCACTGGCAGTAAACGAAAGCATATATCCTTTGTTTGTAAACGCCAAAAGCTTTGCATCTGTTTTTGTATACAAAACTTGTTTGTGCACAGTGTTTATGCTGTCACCATCTTCAAAGCCTTTGCTTGCGTTGTCAAAGTGCTTTTTCTCCATCAATTTAATGTTACCTTCAGCCGTAAGCCCTAATACCATTTCAGTTGGGGCTGTGTCAACAACAACTGCTTTTGCAATTTCAATGTGTTTATCACCAATAATTTCGGTTCGTCTTGGCATTTTGTTGCGTTTTTTGATATCCAAAAGTTCTTCTTTAATAATTTTGATTTGCAAAATTTCTGATTTGATAATTGCCTCTAGTTCGGCAATGCGAATTTTTAGTCGGTCTAGTTCTTCTTTTAAGGAGTTTACTTCTAGATGAGTAAGTCTTGCAAGACGCATATCCAAAATTGCTTGTGCTTGGCGGTCTGACAAGGCAAAGCGGTCTTTTAATTTGATTTTTGCCTCCACTGGGCTTGATGAAGTTTTGATAATCTTGATAACTTCATCAATGTTTTTAATTGCAATTAACAAACCCTCAAGGATATGGCTGCGCTCTTTTGCAACATTAAGGTCATATTTGCTGCGCCTAACTATTATTTTCTTTTGATAATCGACATAATATTTAATAATATCAAGCAAAGGCAATGTGCGTGGTTTGCCGTCTGCAATTGCGACCATGTTTATTGGGAAAGAACAACGCAAATCGGTAGATTTTAGCAAAGCCTCGATTATTGCCTGAAGTTTTCCATCTTTTTTGACAACAACAACTGCTCGCATACCATTGCGGTCACTTTCGTCCCTTACATCTGCAATTCCATCAAGAACACCGTGCTTTGCTTCTTTTAACGAAACAATAGATTGCAACAATTTTGCTTTGTTAACTTGATATGGCATTTCGGTGATAACAATATTCTTTTTGTCACCCGCTGTTGTTTCTATGTGATAAACAGCGTGCATCATAATTTTGCCTTTTCCGGTTGCATAGGCTTGTTCTAACTCATCAGTTGTTATTGCCGCCCCCGTAGGAAAATCGGGACCTTTAATATATTTCATCATTTCTTTTAATGAAATTTTTGGGTTTTCCATGTATGCAATTGTTCCGTCAATAACCTCACCTAGGTTGTGTGGCGGAATATTTGTGGCAAGACCAACTGCAATTCCGTATGCACCATTGACCAAAAGGTTTGGAAAACGGCCCGGAAGTGTGTCGGGTTCTTTTAATGTATCATCAAAGTTAAAATTCCATCTAACAGTATCTTTCTCGAGATCTCGCAACAACTCCATGGCAAGCGGCGCAAGCCTTGCCTCGGTATAACGCATGGCTGCTGCACAGTCGCCATCTATGCTTCCAAAGTTTCCGTGTCCTTCAACCAATATGCCAGACATATTATGTGTTTGTGCCATACGCACCATGGCATCATAAACAGATGTGTCACCATGAGGGTGATATTTACCCAAACACTCACCAACTATGCGGGCAGATTTCTTAAAAGGTTTGTCGGGCTCAAGCCCTAGGCCCAACATCGAATATAATATGCGGCGCTGAACGGGTTTGAGTCCATCTTCAACGCGAGGCAACGCACGGTCAAGAATTACATGCTCGCTGTATGGCAACATACTAATATCCATAACTTCGTCTAGGCTACGCTCGAATATTGCACCTGATTTTGCGACATAATCTTCTGTTTGAGCATTGTCGTCTAATGCATTAATATCTTGTGTTTTATCCATAACTTACTCCTAATCTGTATTGTTGCCTTCATATTTGTCTTCGCGGTTAAAATTGGCGTGGTCACTAATATATTTTTTACGAATTTCAATATTATCACCCATCCAGGTAGATATCATCAACTCGGCATTAGCGGCATCATCAAGTGTAACACGCATTAAAGAGCGTTTTTGTGGGTCGAGGGTTGTGTCCCAAAGTTGTTCGGGATTCATTTCACCAAGACCTTTATATCTTTTCAAAGAATAGTTTTTGCCAAACTTCTTTATTGCATTTGGCAATTCCAAATCGCTGTAAACATATTCTATTTGGTCTTTCTTTTGCAGTTTATAAAGTGGTGGCATACCAATATATACATGCCCACTTGAGATAAGATCTTTCATGTACCTAAAGAAGAATGTAAGCAAAATTGCCCTTATGTGTGCACCATCTTGATCGGCATCACTTAGTATAATCACCTTGTAATACTTAAGACTTGATAAATCAAAATCTTCGCCAATACCCGTGCCAAGTGCACTAATTATTGTGCGAATTTCTTCGTTATCTAGTACTTGACTAAGGCGTTTTTTCTCGGCGTTTAGGGGCTTTCCACGAAGGTTTAGGATTGCTTGGAATGACCTGTCACGACCTTGTTTTGCACTTCCGCCTGCAGATTCTCCC
>JAFTCZ010000058.1 GCA_017454425.1 Clostridia bacterium
GAAACGCCCTTGCCGCCCTTAAAACCATAAATTACAGGAAAACAATGGCCAACCATAGCCGCCAAACCACAAACATACAAACCAGTTAGTCCATCGGCATCAGGCGGAAAATAGCTATGACCCAGCACAAACAGCCCAAGACAAGCAGCAATAATACCCTTTATGGCATCCAACAACAATGTTAAATAACCAAGTTTTGGACCAAAAGTGCGATACATATTTGTTGCACCAGGGTTTCCGGAACTTTGTATTGTTATATCTATGTTTTTGTGCCTTGAAATTATGCGAGCAAAATTAATGTTGCCCACAAAATATGACACAACAAGCACAATGGCTAATTGCCAATATACCATTAATTTATGCCTCCTTTGTTTTTGCTCCCAAAATCAATTAAATTGGTGTACCTTCAAAATTTTTTGCTTTTCGCAAACAGTTTTCTAGATATCTAAGATAAGAAAAATGCATTAGTTCGGGGTTGTTTACAAAAAGAATGAATGTTGGTGGTTGTGTACCAACTTGCGTGGCATAATTGATTTTAAGCCCATGCCCACCCTTTGATGGTGGCGGAGATGAATAAACAGCATCATGAATAATATCATTTAATGTGCTTGTTTGTATGGTTTGTTTTGCATTATTCAACACATATTCCACACTTTCCATAACACGTCCAAATCTGGTGCCGTCTAGTGTGCTTATGTACTGCACAACAAAATAATCCATAAATTTCAGGGCTTCGGCCAATTTGCGCTTGTATAATTCTACTGTGTGATTGTCTTTTTGTATCAAATCCCATTTGTTATAAACAACAACGCTTGGTTTGCCTTGCTCGTGAATATAACCAAGCACCCTTACATCTTGTTCGCTTATTTCCTCGCTGGCATCCAAAACATAAACAACAACATCCGCACGTCTAATTGCGCCCAAAGAACGCATAACACTATACCCCTCAATTGAGTTATAATCTATTTTGCTTTTACGTCTTATACCAGCAGTGTCAATGAGGATAAAATCTTTGTTGTTATACCTAAAAGGCACGTCAATGGCATCTCGGGTTGTGCCAGCAACATTGCTGACAACAACACGATTTTCACCCAACAGTTTGTTTGTCATACTGCTTTTGCCAACGTTTGGTCGGCCAACAAGAGCCACTTTTATTGTGTTGTCATCTTCATCATAAGGCACAATGCGTGTGAAATTGTTTACAACAGCATCCAATACATCACCAATCCCCAATCCGTGTTCACACGACATTGCAATTGGAGTGCCCAACCCCAACTCGTAAAAAGGAATTAATGCATCACTGTTTGGAGTGTCTATTTTGTTTACAGCCAAAACAACTGGTTTTTTAGATTTGCGCAACATACGGGCAACATTATCGTCTTCGTGCGTAACTGCTTCACGACCATCTAAAATAAACACAATCACGTCTGCCATATCTATTGCCAACTCGGCTTGTGCAAGAATGTGTTCACGCCATTGATCTTTTTGGTCCAAAGAGATTCCGCCCGTGTCAACCAATGTCATTGCTTTTCCTGCCCAATCAGCATCCGCATAGATGCGGTCACGTGTGACACCTGGCGTGTTTTCTACTATGCTTATGCGTTTGCCGACAACACGATTAAAAAATGATGACTTGCCAACGTTTGGTCGGCCAACAATTGCAACAATAGGTTTTTGCATATACACTCCTTTTAATGGTTTTAGTTTATCACAAAAGATGTCAACAATCAACTATTTATCAAAAATAGTAAAATAAAAAGCCCTTTTGTTTAAGGCTTTTTATTGTTTAATGTTTATTTCTTTTCTATATGAGATTCAAAATATTTACCACTTTTCATTCCTGTAATTAAATAGCGTGTTATTGGATAATCACCATCTTCGTCAAGTTCTTCGTCATAATCATAACCTTCTGCCTCTGCAACAAAATGACACTCTGGGCGACCGTTTTGTTTGTTTTTGATGCTTTGAATGTCCAAAATGCTGACACTTGAAATTTCGTGATGACGTTTTTTGATGTTTTCTACTATTTTGTTTGTTTGGTCTTGAATGCTTTCATGTTCTACTGTTTCTTCTTTTGAAACTTTTTGTGGTTTTACAACTGCAGCATCATCTTCCCAATCAGTAAGAGATGTTTGATGAGCACGTGTTGGTTTTTGTGCTTCTTTTTGTTCTTCTTTTTTCATTGTTCTTTCCTCCACATTATCACGAATTTTTCTTCCCAATTCTTCATCAAATGAAGTATATAAATCTTTATAACGGTTTTTAGAATCGCCGCAATCAAAGCCATATCTGGTTACATAAATTCTGCCACGAAGAATGAAATATTCTTGCCCTTGCTTTGAAAACTGACGCAAAGCGTGAAATTTTTTTATTTGGTTTTGGTCCAACTCACCAACATAAGCAACATCAAAATCTACCCTTGCGTGTGTTTCTACTTTTGAATAAATTTTGTGATAATTGCCATACCAATCTTTGTAATAATCTTTTTTGCTAAAATTGCCTGCCTTTACAAACTTAACAGATTTTTCGTTTGTCAGTATTTTGTCTCGGTCCAGACCATAACCATATTTATAAGACAAAATGTCTTTTACATCTTCTTCATTTAATTGCATTAACATTTCTGGTGTTAAATAAAACCCACGTGGTTGTTCGGGTTTTATTACTGGTTTTTCATCTCTTCCCATATATATACCCCTTAGCCTTATATGTTAATTATAACATAATTGTGCAGTTTTGTAAATATTAATAGTGCATTTTGCAAAACAAAAAACAATATGCCTAAACATATTATTTTTTAACATCTTTTTTGAAATCATCCAAAAGTTCAATAAAGTTGGATATATCCTTAAACTGGCGATAGACAGAGGCAAAGCGCACATATGCCACCTCGTCAACTTGTTTAAGCTTTTGCATAACTTTTTGACCTATTGTGTTTGTGTCAATTTCTTGCACAAGTGAGTTGTTGATTTCGCGCTCAATGCTGTTTACCATATCATCAATTTGATTTATGTTGACAGGACGTTTTTCACAAGCTTTAATAATGCCACGTTTTAGTTTTTCTTTGTCAAACAATTGTCGTGTGCCGTCACGTTTTACAACCAAAATTGGCGTTGTTTCGTATTCTTCAAAAGTAGTAAAACGCTTGCCACATTTTGGGCATTCGCGCCTACGCCTAACCACCATATTATCTTCACTTGTACGGCTGTCAATTACTTTACTGTCAGAATGTCCACAAAATTTACACTTCATAAATTCACCTACTTTGTTATATTTTATACAAAAAATAGGTTTTTGTAAAGTGTTTTTATTTGTTTTGGGTTATAGAATAGCCATATACATTATTGGGCTGTTCACGCGGTTGTGGCGCACCAAGTTCAAC
>JAFTCZ010000059.1 GCA_017454425.1 Clostridia bacterium
AACACAAAAACATTAAAAAAGTGTCTAACAAGCAGTAGTATTGTTGTTAACAATCTTTCTAGTGAAGACAACACAAAAGTTTTGCAGTTCTTTTTGGAAAAATATAATAGTGAAATAACCTTAGAAGAGTTTTTGCCATTGCCAATTCAATATTATTTGGATTCTTTGCATGGTATATTAGGAATTTGGAATAGTCGTGCAAACTTTGAAAGCCAAGGTTTATCATTGAATACGATATAAAAAAGATGGAAAAAATCCATCTTTTTTTAATCTCGGTTTCGGGTTAATAACAGTACTGTAAACAAAAATCTTAAGAAAGACAATACTGACATAAGCAAAGAAGCAAAATATGTCATTGCTGCTGCTTTTAATACGGCCTTTGCACCTACTAGTTCTTCTTCGTCCAAATATTGCCCGTCTCTTAATTCTTTTATTGCTCGTTTTGAGGCGTCTAGTTCGGTGGGCAGGGTGATAAGACTAAAAATTATTGCAAGTCCAAAAAACGCACAGCCACCATAAATGCAAATATCTCCTATTATGCTGTTTGAAGCACCGCCAAAGTTAATTAAAAAACCAATAATAATAAGTGGCCACAACATTGCAGAACAAAAGTTAACCACAGGCACCATAAAACGGCGCATTTTTGCTGGCCCATAACCTGCGGCGTCTTGCAGGGCATGTCCAACTTCGTGGCAGGCAATTCCTAGGGCCGAGATGTTTGATTGATTATTTACTCCCGGACTGAGTGCAATTGTGCCTTTTTTGGGGTCATAATAATCACCAAGTTCTTTTTCTGTGGTTGTAAGTGAGATTTGTTGCAAATCGTTGTGGTCCAAAATTTCTCGACATATTTGATTTGAGGTTTTTCCGCGTTTTGTTTGAACTTGTTGATATTTTTGATAATTGGTTGTTACCGAGTTTTGTGCAATTGCACCAAGAATTAACCCCGGAATCATAACAAGTCCCAAAGCATAATATACCCAATAAGCAGTAAAGAAGACAAACACCCCCTTTTTTTGTTAGTATATCCATTATATATTAAACAAATAATTTTGGCAACAAATAAGCCCAATTTAATCTGCAACAATGTCAATAATTTTGTTATCCAAATTAATTGATATTTGAAATTTTTTGACTATGTTGTTTTCATAATATAACAACAAACTATTGTTTGCGTTGTCTATAAAATTGGGCTCGAATTCAACATAATTTCCAAAAAATTGAATTAATTGTTGATTGCTTAATTTTTGTGATAAATCTTCACTTAAATATGTGCGTGCAAGTGCAATATTGTTTATGTTTAGTGCTTCTAAAAATGCGATCGCAGTGCAATATTTTGATGGTGCATGGTATGGCGTTTCGTCAAGATAAACATTGTATTGTTCGATGGTACGAAAAGTGTTGTTTGATAGTTGATATTTTGATACAAACCCATGCCTTGCAATATCTTCATTTTTTTGTAAAGTAATAATTGAATCATTTGTTATTTCAATAACATTTTGTATGTCTTCAAAAAAAATATTTCCAACATTATCAAATATTAAAACATAATCCATGTTTTGGGTTTTTGCACTTAGTGCATAGTATTGTCCAAAAGTATTAAAACTTACATTTTTTAGTTGATAATTAATGTTAATTTTGTATGTTTGAGAAGTGCTTTGTATTAACACATATTGCATACTACTATCAAAAAAAGATAATGTACTTTTATTTAAGGTTGTTGTGCATAATAGGGTGGTGGGTTTGTATACTATGCACTCGGGTAATTCGAAGCACATTTTATAATGATTTTGTGCCAGTTTGTAAACATGCAAATTTTCGGTTTGACCAAATGAAATATTTTCAATATTTACGATGCAAGACAAATTTAATTTATTTGCTGTTTTTGGTATGCATTGAATAAAAAGTGTGGGTTCGTCAGTTTTGATAGTTATATAATCGTTTTGTGCATTTGTGTCTATTGTTGTTGTGTTGTTAACAATAATTATGCTTGGTGAATTGCTTGATATATACAGATAGTTTTCCATAATATACTCCTAGTATAACATATTGACAAACTTATCAATTTATGCTGCTTTTTGTGATTAAAACAAATACAAGTGGTCATAATTGAAAAAGAGGTGAATATATGAAAAATACAAAAATAATGGGGTGGCCGCAAAAAGAGATAAAAAGCATGTTTTCTTTTATTAAAAAGCACCCTTTTGACGCAACAATAAACAGCCTAACTCTTTGGGCAAAAAAGCATAATAAACAACCATTTAGTGTGCGTAATTATTATTATAAATTATTAAAAAATGCAAAGCAAAATGACAAAATAAACAACGAACTATGCACCATGGGAATAGATGTTAAAAATGTTGAAAATTTGCATACACAACAAAGTACTATGCAGTTACTTTATAGGGTGTTAAATTATACAGATAAACGCTCGGTTTTTAGTGTGTGTATGGAGATGGCAAACAACAATGCGGCACTTGCGCAAAAATTTCAAAATAAATATCGAAATACGCTATCAAATAACCCACAACTTGTCGACACAGTTTTGTCACAACTTCGCACGCAGGGCATTCCTACACGCATAACTTTTGCAGACAAAAAAATATTAAATATGCCAACAAATATTAAACAGACAATAAGCGACCAAGACTTAAAGGCTTTGGTTTTTGGTGTAATTAATTTAATTCAAAAAAATACCGAAACAAAAATTAATAATGACCGTAATAAAGAATTGCAAAACGCAAACAATCATTTGCAAAAAGCACTAATAGATATAAGGCGAAAAAATATTTTATTGCAAGAATTAAAAGATGAAAACGAAAAAATAAAAATCAATCTAAAAAACAGCGAAGAAAAGCAACAACAACTTAAGCAACAGCGTGATAGTTCGTATCTTACCATTAAAGAATTGTTAGAAAGTCAAAAACAAAAAGATTTGGCAAACTTTGTTCAAAAGCTTTTGTCACAGCAGGCCGAAAAAGGTTTTTTAGAATAAAAAATAAAGTTGTGATATATCTTTGCCAAAACCAATATGTTGTGATAAAATACTACCTTGAGGTAGTATTTTTATGAAATTAAATATATATAAAGCAAATAATCAAACCGACATCATGCAAGAACAATTGCAGTATATCAAAAAAAATATTGAGGCAGGTCGCCGTCAATATATTATTGTGCCCGATAAATATAGTTTGAGCATGGAAAGAGAAATAATGCAGGCTATTGATTTGCAAGCAAGCCTAAGTTTTGAAGTTTTGACATTTGCAAGATTTGCAAACCTAATGGCAGATATGCAAAATGTGCATATCTTGTCTTCGCTTGGTGCAACAATGATTATTCAAATGATATTAAACAAACACCAAAAAGATTTATTGTGCTTTCAAAAGACGCGCAAGGGTATCAATCTTGCAAGCGTTATTTTTGATAGCATTGCACAACTGCGGGCGTGCAATGTTAGTGCACAAAACATAAAAGATGCTTTGCCAAATATTCAAAACAAATTGTTGCAATCAAAACTTAGTGACATTGCACTTATTATGAAAGAGTATGAAGATTATTTGGGCACAAAATATATAGATAGTGCCAACCGCATGCAACTGTTGGGTAGGGCAATCGAAAATAGCACAGATATACAAGATGTTGATGTGCATTTTTGCCATTTTGATAGTCTTACGCCAAAAGGCGAGGATATTTTGGCCTTGCTGGTTTCAAAAGCAAATAGCGTCTCATGTGGGATAGTTGCGCCAGATAAAAAACAAAACAATAGTTTTTTGTATGACAAGACAATGTATGATGACATTTTGCAAATTGCAAAGCAAAAAAACATCACCCCAAACATAATAGATGCAAAAAGCACATTAAAAAGTGTTCAAAAGCATATCACAAACAATCTTATGGCAAGCAATTTTGAAGTGCTTGATGAAAAACAACCAACAGTGACGGCATGGGTTGCAAAAAATATTAATGCCGAAGTTAGAAAAGTTGCCATGGATATTGCGTACAAAATAAAAAACGGTAGCCGTTTTAACGAAATTGTGGTTAACTGTGCAAGTTTACAAAATTATGCGCCTGTCATTCGCAAAATATTTGATGATTATCAAATACCACATTGGATAGACCTAGGTTATGCTTTGACAGATAGTCAACTTATCAAGTTTTTGGACGCAACCTTTGAGTTAATAACAAGTCATTATGCAAGAGAAGACATTTTGATTTATCTTAAGAATAGCCTTTGCGGATTAACAATAGAAGAGCAAATGCTGTGCGAGCGCGTTGTTAATAAATATGGCATACAATATGACATGCTTTTTGGAAAGTTGAATGTTAATGATGAAGATTATGATGCTTTTGTAAAAATAAGGGACAAAGTATTTGCGCCATTCAAACAATATCAAAAAGACATGCAAACTTGCACAACAGTGGGTGAGCATGTTGTGACTTTGCAAAAGTATTTGCAAGATATGCAATTAGAGCAAAAACTTGAATACATGGCCCTAAACAATAGACAAAACAAAGACCTTTACAACGAAAGCATAAACAGGCAAGTTTTTGGGCGTTTGATGCAGTGCCTTGATAATATGTATGACATTATGGCCGAATATGCGGTAGATTTTGATGATTTTTGTTGCATATTGCACAGCGGCATAGATACTGTTAACCTATCTCCGTTGCCAATGGCAATAGATTGTGTATATGTTGGGCAAAACTTGCAAAGCGTGTTTAGTACTGTGCCACATCTTTATGTTTTGGGCGCAAGCGAAGGCGATTTTCCTGCTGTTGTTAGTGATGTTGGCATAATCTCGGACATGGATATTGGTTTGTTAAAAAATAATCGCATAAATCTTGTTCCTACAATAACAAGTGTAAATATGCAAAGCCAATTTAGCACAATACAAAATCTTGCGCTGTTTGATAAAGAATTGCACATAAGTTATGTTTTGCAATCTAGTGATGGCCAGCACACGCCAAGTGCCGTTCTTGAGAGTTTGATTAATATTTTGTCATATAATAACAAAAAATTGCCTGTTATTGATGTGCAAACATTTTTGACATCTAATTTGGCTTTTTCGAACGAACAAGAAAGATTGTTGTACACATGGGGCAATTTGCACAACGCGCTTGGTGATGTAATAATAGAAAGCAATAACGAAAAACGCCACATAACAACAAACCTGTTGGCAACAGCAATAAAAGTATTAAAAGAGCACGGGTATGGCGAAGTTTTTGACAATATCCAAACTTACAACACGGTTTATAGTCTTAATGAAAGTATAGATATTAACATGTTTGAGCAAAAATCTCATTTAAGTGTTACCGAACTAGAAAGATATTTCTTGTGCCCATATTTGCATTTTGTTGATTATGCACTCAAACTTCAAAAAAATGAAACAAGCGACATTGCAAGTCTAGATAACGGAAACATCATTCATGCCGTGTTAGAAAAATACATAATTTACTACAACAAGCACAGTGATATCAAAAACAATCAAATAGGGGGCGTTGTTCAAAGTATATTTGACGAGGTTATTGCGGGTCCCGATTTTGCAAGATTTAGTCAAAATGCAAAAAATTCTTTTGCGTTAAAAAAATTACGCCAAGAATGTGTAAACACAGCAAAGGCTGTTAGTTATCAATTGTCACATTCTGCATATAAAGTAAAATTTGTTGAAAAAAGCTTTGGAACAAAAGATTTTGTGCCTACGCCCGAGATTGTTGTATTTAATAAAACAATAAAAATTAGGGGTAAGGTCGATAGGCTGGACGAATGGAAGGGCAAATATCGCATTGTTGACTATAAGACAAGCAAAAATGCGGGCAAATTTAGTATACTTGACTTATATTTGGGCAAAAAGATTCAATTGTTTTATTATATGTATGCAATTCTTGAAGGATTAAAGAAACAAGGCAAAGATGCTTGTGCGGGTGGAGTATATTATTTGCCAATACACCGCGAATACACCGACAAACTAGATGCGGGCATTTATGATGGCTATCGCATGGAAGGCCTTACCATAGCCGAAATGTCAAATATTATGGCAACCGACAACACCTTAAGCGAGCAAAGCCGCACATCACGAGTTGTGGATATTTCATTAAACAAGGGGTTTGACCAAGGCAAGATTGCTTCTCGTGGCGATAAATTGTGCACAGATTTGCAATTAAACAAAATATTGTCGTATTGCAACAAGATAGTAAATACTGCAATATGTGAAATTGCAAGCGGATATATAGCACCAAAGCCATTAACCGATGCTTGCAAATATTGTGAATACCACAGTATTTGCAAAATTGCGTGTGAAAGCATCAAAAAAGAACGCACCACAAAATTTGATGTAAATATAAAATGTTTTGAGGATATAGAATAATGGAGTTACAAAAAGAACAACAATTGATATTAGATACCACCAACAAAGACATAATTGTTTCTGCGGGGGCGGGTAGTGGAAAAACTTTTGTTATGATTGAAAAAATATTAAAACAAATAATAACCCAGCACACGCCTGTTACAAAATTGCTTGTGGTAACTTTTACAAACGCGGCGGCAAGTGAAATGCGACAAAGACTAGAAAAGCGTTTGCGAGAATATCTTGCAACGCTTGAAACCGATTCGCAAGAATATTTGTATGTTTTGCAACAAATAAGTTTGCTTCCCCAAAGCAACATTTCTACTCTTCACAAATTTTGTCAAAACATAATTGCAAAGTATTTTTATGTGTTAGACATTGACACAAGTTTTTCGATACTTGAAGAAGCAGACACAGCAATTTTATACAATCGTGCTTGTGATGATATTTTGCGTGAGGCCGAGCGTGCCGAAGAACCCGGAATTGT
>JAFTCZ010000060.1 GCA_017454425.1 Clostridia bacterium
AATGCCAAGCCATATCCAAATCAAAAATTCTGCCATATTATTCCTCCTTGGGTATATTATAAAATATTATGATATTTTAGTCAATTAAATGCACTATTTTTGCAAAACAAAAAAATGAGGGGCAACCCTCATTTTTGTATATAGTTTATTATTTATCTTTGCGCGCAAACTCACAAACAGGCATTTGTGATGTAGGAACATAACCTTTCTTTTTGTTGTTAATTACATCAGGAATACGGTTGACAATTGTTGCACAAGTAAGTTCGACTGTTGCTGGGCGGTTGACAATAACTGTTGTGTCAGGCTCGCCATAAATTGTCCACTCGTTTGAGTCAAACTCGTCTGGTGCATAAACTTTTCCTATGCACTCTGACTCAATAATAATTCCTTCTTTGGTTTTACTTGTAACAACGGCAGACATACCTGTTGCATAGCCTGCAGGAATTTTCATACCAAGTGTTGTACTGTTAAGTGGTTTTTTAGAGGTTTGTGGAACACATTTTTGTGTTTGCTCGGTTATTGTCCAGCCAAAACGGTCAGCAAGCCAGCCGTTTGTATTCCACATATAACTTGGTGCATATTCACCGCTGTCAATAAGTTTTTGACGCTTTTGTTTTGAAATGCGGTCAACACTTGCAATCTTTTTATCAAACTCTTCAAGGCTCATACCAGCACCATGTGCCTCGGCAAGAGCAATGCCATAGTCTTCGACATTATAACTTGTTTTGCCCTTAATTTTTGTAATTTTGTGTGTTGCTCCTGCAAGCACTGCAATTAAGTTACCCCAAAATACATCTTGATAACCAGCGCCTGTGATAACACATTTATTTTTGCGTGCAAGTTTGTCAATTTTGTTAAACACTGTTGGGTTTGAATTTTGTGGGAAGAATGCTTCTTCGCAAGTTGTGATTGCGTTTACACCACACTCTGCACATATTGTGAGAACATCTTCAAGCTCACTAATAAGACTGCGGGTGGTAACAATAACAATGTCTGGTTTCTTTCTTGTAAGAACAGATTTTAATTTTTTTGCGTCCTCTACAATTACCCCAATTGGCTTAAGCCCAGCAATTTTACCTGCATCTTTGCCAATAATTTTTGGGTTGATGTCAAATGCACCAACCAATTTGTAACCTTTTTCTAGCGCATATCTAATTGTGTATACACTCATTTTTCCACAACCATATTGCACTACCTTAATTTGTGCCATATACTCATACTCTCCTTTTCTTTTGATAAAATAAATTTATCAATTAATAAAAATTTAATCAAACAAATAATTGCACAATTTTTAATATTTGTTGATTTTTTGTTAAATTGTGCAAAATTTTTTCAAATTATGCATTTTAGTTGTAAAAAATATCGTTTTGTTATATACTAAAGTCAAATACAAAATGAGGTAAAACTAATGAAGCGTCTTGTTATTATTGACGGAAACAGCCTTGTCAATCGTGCTTTTTATGCACTGCCCTTGCTTGCAACAACCTCGGGCAAAATATATAATGCTGTGTATGGGTTTTGCAACATATTAATAAAACTTATTACCGAAGAAAACCCCGAATATATGGTTGTGGCTTTTGATGCCGCGCGAAAAACATTTCGAAACGAGATGTATGCCGAATATAAGGGCACGCGAAAAGGTATGCCCGAAGAACTGGCCGCACAAATGCCTGCCCTTAAAGAATTGCTTAAAAAAATGAACATCAAAATTATCGAGCAAGTAGGCATAGAGGCAGATGACATTATTGGCACCTTGTCACGCAAGTTTGACGATGTCAAGTCTATTATTGTCACTGGTGATCGCGACAGTTTGCAACTAATTGACGAAAAAACCGAGGTTTGGCTTACCAAGCACGGTCTTTCACAAATTTTGGCATTAAACGAACGCCAATTGCAAGAAGAATTTGGCCTAAACCCTGGTCAAATTGTTGACCTAAAGTCATTGATGGGTGACGCAAGCGACAATATTCCGGGCGTAAAAGGTATTGGTGAAAAAACAGCAATGTCACTTTTGCAAGAATTTGGCACTATGCAAAATGTTTATGCAAACATTGACAAAATTTCGGGCAAAACGCAAGAAAAGTTGCTTGAGGGCAAAGAAATGGCCGAACTTAGTTTTAAGCTTGCAACAATTCTTACCGATTGCGACATTGACTGCAAACTAGAAGATTGCACTTATGACTTCCCTTTTTCAAACGCCGTTAAGCAAGCTTTTGTTGAATATGAATTTAGGTCACTTACCAAAAGAGAAGAATTATTTGGCCACGCACAAGTATCAAACGCCAACAAAAAAGAAAACACCTCAATAGATGCAAAACAACTTAAAACACTGCTTGGGCAAAAGTTTGAAAAAATTGGTTTGCACATAAAAGACAACCAACTTTATTTTGCAATAAACACTAATGAAAGTTTTGTTATTCCTTTTGACAAACAGGTGGCAAATTTGTTTGCAGAGGTTTTGCAAAACAACAAAGTATTAAAGATTTTTTATGACAAAAAAGCCATGTTGCACTGTTTTGACAAATTTGACATAAAGATTGAAAATGCTGTTGATGTGTCACTTGGAATATATTTAATAAACAGCAACTTAAAAGAAAGCGACCCGCAATACACCCTTGACTATATAGGCCTAAATGGCACAACAATTGGTGCAAGTTTGCTGAATGCATGGGATTATCTTAATAAAGAATTGCCCGCTCACAACCTAAAAACACTTTATGACACAATCGAATTGCCTCTTGTTGATGTTTTGTATAGTATGGAATGTTTGGGCATAAGTGTTGACAAAAAAGTGCTAGATGAATTAAGGCCTATGTATGCAGACGAAGCAAAAAGACTCGAGCAACAAATTTATGCTCTATCTGGTTGTGAGTTTAATCTTGCATCACCAAAACAACTTGCCGAAATACTTTTTGACAAACTTCACCTTAGTGACTATGACAACAAAAAACATGCAACTAGCGTAGAAAAACTTTTGCTTATTGCAAACACTCACCCAATTGTCGACCTAATTTTGCGTTGGCGAAAAATTGCAAAAATAGTATCTACCTACATTGACGGCATGCAAGTGTGGATAAAAGAAGACAACAAAATTCACACAACATTCAATCAGGCACTTACCGTCACAGGAAGGCTTTCGAGCACCGAGCCAAATTTGCAAAACCTTCCAATACGAAGTGACGAAGGCAAAGAACTGCGAAAAATGTTTGTGCCATCAAACAAAAATAATGTACTGTTAAGTGCAGATTATTCGCAAATTGAACTGAGACTTTTGGCACATTATTCACGCGACCCAATTTTGTGTAACGCTTACAAAAAAGAACTGGATATTCATGCAATAACAGCAAGTCAAATTTTTGACGAGCCCCAAGAAAGTGTCACACCTTTGCAAAGGCGTCTTGCAAAAGCCGTAAACTTTGGCATAATTTATGGCATAAGCCCGTTTGGGCTTGCGCGCAACCTTGGCATCAGCCAAAAGGTTGCAAAAGAGTATATTGACAAATATTTTGAAATGTACCCAACAATTAAGGCATATCTAGACAACAGCATAACAACTGCCCAAAAACAAGGATATGTCACAACTATGTTTGGGCGTATTCGCAACCTAGACCTAAATGAAGGAAATAGACAAACTCTTGCCTTTAACGAACGCGCAGCCATGAACATGCCTCTTCAAGGTACCGCAAGTGACATAATAAAACTTGCCATGATAAACATCTTTAACAAATTAAAAGAAAAGCATCTCAATACAAAAATGCTTTTGCAAATTCATGACGAGCTTATTTTTGATGTCCCAAAAGAAGAGTTGCCTGTTGTATTAAAACTTGTTAAATACGAAATGGAAAATGTGGTTAAACTTAATGTTCCACTCACTGTTTCTATAAGTTATGGCGAAAACTTGTATGAATGTAAATAAAAAACTTGGAGGGTTTTATGAAAGATATAGTTAAAATTTTGTGTGATAAACTAAACGACGAATGGGCACTGCTTACCGCAGGAAACAAAAAGAAATTTAATTCGATGACAATCTCTTGGGGCAGCTTTGGGGTACTGTGGTTTAAGAATGTTGTCACGGTTTATGTCCGCCCCGAAAGATATACGCTTGAATTTTTGCAAAAACAAGATTATTTTACTGTTAGTTTTTATGACAAAAAATATAAAAAAGACTTGCAAATTTTGGGCACAAAATCTGGACGAGACACAAACAAAATGCAAGAAATTTCGCTTACACCAAAATTTTTGGATACCGGAATAACCTTTAATGAGGCCTCTCAAACTTTTGTATG
>JAFTCZ010000061.1 GCA_017454425.1 Clostridia bacterium
TGTTGTTATTTTTGTCATCAGCTTTGCCTCCTTGCGTTTGAATTTGGAATAGATTTTGGTCTCATTTTTTGTTGGTTAAGTGAACGTTTAAATATTCCATCTTTTTGGTCTGGCAAAATAAATGGTGAGATAGGCGCTAAATATGGTGTGTTGTAAGATGTCATTGATGCAAGATAGGCAATAAGAACCATTCCACTTAAAATAAGACCAAACAACCCAAAGATGCCACCAATAATTGTAAATATCACTCGCAAAACAGATATTTGTGCTGCTTGATCGGGCACTGTGTAACTAAGCATACCTGCAACAGCCACAACCAAAACACCAGGTGAACTAATTAAACCCGCTTTTACGGCAGTGTCACCCAAAATAATTGCACCCACAATTGACAAGGCAAGGCCAATGTATCTTGGCATTCGCAAACTTGCTTCGTACAAACATTCAAACATAACAATAATAAACAACACTTCAACAAAAGGAGGGAGGGGAATTCCTTGTATAGAGTTGTTTATGGTAATAAGCAGTTTTATTGGAATAATCTCATAATGATATACAAGCAATGCCACATATACGCCAGGCAAAATAATTGCACCAAACAAACCCAATCATCTCATAAAACGCATAAAAGTTGCATGAGCAGGCGAAAGATAATAATCGTTGCTGCTTTGCAAGTCTTCTATGTACAAAAAGGGAAGTGTCAATACAAAGGGTGAGCCATCCACAACAATTGCAACACGGCCTTCAAGCATTTTTGCCACAACAATGTCAGGTTTTTCAGCAGTACCCACTTGTTTAAAAAGTGAACCACGGTTGTCACCCAAAAAAGAGGCTAAATAACTGCTGTCTATAACGCCATCAATGTCAATTTTTTTTAGTTTTTCCACAATTTTTTCTACAATTGAATGGTCCACAATGTTGTTTAAATAACACACACGCACTTCGGTTGCGGTTTCTCGTCCAATTACAATTTGTTCAATTTTTAGTTCTCGTGTTTTCAATCGTTTGCGCAAAAGCGAAATGTTTGTGGTTACATCTTCAACAAAACCTTCCCGCGGGCCGTGTATGACGGCACTTGTTGGTGGTTCTGAGGGAAGCCTTGTAATCCATTTTGCACATTCAACCATCAAAATGGTGTCGCAATCTTCAAACAACACTGCGCAAAATCCATTTAAAATGTCTTTAATTGCTTCTTTTATTGTTGTTACGGTTTTAACAGAAGTATAAGCAATAATTTTTTGTTGGATAGCATTAATGTCATTGTTTTTGTCGTTTGTCCATTCAAATTTTTGAAGAGGGTCAATAACACTTGAAGACAACAATAATTTATCAACAGCACTATCAACAAACACAAGTCCACATTGCGTTTTGTTTTCACAAATAAAATTGCGTGTCGTTATGTCTTGTGAATTGTTAAGCAAAAGTTTTATGTTTTCAATTCTGTCCTTAATTGCCATAATTTACCTCAGTTATAGTTTAACTAAAATATCCAATACTATGCTTTTTGTTTGTTTTTTGTTTAAATACTTAATTTCGCACTTGACTTTTAATTATATTCTAGATAAAATATTATTGTATTTGTCTACTATATCAAGGAGTAAAACATAATGAAAACACTAACAACAAGTGAAATAGAAAACTTAACGACAGACAACTTTATAGAGGCCGAAATCAAAAAAGATATGTTAAAATATGGCTTAAATCATGTTGTTACACGTTTTCCACCAGAGCCAAATGGATATATGCATGTTGGCCACCTAAAAGGCGTTGCTATAAATTTTGCCATGTCCGAAAAATTTGGTGGATACACAAACCTTCGTTTTGATGATACCAATCCCAAAAAAGAAGACACAAAATATGTAGAGGGTTGGCAAGAGGATATTCGTTGGATGGGGTATCAATGGCAAAATCTTGTGTTTGCAAGTGATACCTATGAACAAATGTACAACTGTGCAGTCACATTAATAAAAAAAGGTCTTGCTTATGTTGATGACCTAACCCCAGAAGAAATAAATGAATATCGTGGAACTTTTACCCAACCAGGAAAAGAAAGTCCTTATCGCAATCGCAGCACAGAAGAAAACTTAAACTTGTTTAAACAAATGAGAGAGGGTAAGTTTGCTGATGGAGAAAAATGTTTACGTGCAAAAATTGATATGTCAAGTCCAAACATGAATATGCGAGACCCTGTTATTTACCGAATTGACCGCACAACACACTATCGTCAAAAAAACAAGTGGTGCATTTATCCATTATACGATTTTGCACACCCATTAGAAGATGCGTTTGAAGGCATTACACATTCTTTGTGTTCTGATGACTTTGAAGACCACCGTCCATTATATGAGTGGGTGGTTAACAACTGTGATTTGCCAAACAAAATAAAACCAAGGCAAATAGAGTTTGTAAGAACAAACATAACAAACACCATAACAGGCAAAAGATATTTGCGCAAACTTATTGAAATGGGCAAGGCAAAAGATTGGGATGACCCACGTTTTCCAACAATTCGTGGTCTTCGCAAACGTGGTTACACTCCTTCAAGTCTTCGTGATTTTGTTTCTCGCATTGGCATAGCGGGGGCGGTTGTGGATAGCAGTTTGCTAGAATATTGTATTCGCACAGAACTTAACAACACTGCAACTCGTGTTATGGTTGTGTTAGACCCAATAAAAGTGATAATCACAAACTATGATGGCAGTGAAGAGCTGGAAATTGAAAACAACCCTAATGACGAAAACGCAGGCACACATAAAACAACTTTTGGTCGCGAAATTTATATAGAACGTGAAGATTTTATGGAAGATGCCCCAAACAAATATTTCCGTCTTAAACCAGATGGTGTTGTAAGACTTAAAGGTGCATACATCATAAAATGCGACAAAGTTGTTAAAGACCAAAACGGAAACATTGATCACCTAGAATGTTCTTATTACAAAGAATCAAAAAGTGGCAATGACACAAGTGGTATAAAAGTTAAAGGTACAATTCATTGGGTCAATGCAAACACTTGTGTTGAGGTAAA
>JAFTCZ010000062.1 GCA_017454425.1 Clostridia bacterium
TGGTGGCAACAACTTTTTGGCGAAACACAGGGCAAAGACAAAAAAGGTATTTTTCCTATTTGCAATGTAAATACTTCAAATTTACATTCAATTGGTCAATATTTGCAAGACGGCGAAGATATTATTTTCGAAACAGTTTTGCGTATCAAAGATTTGGGCGACTTTAAGCTGGCTAATGCGGATATCAGTTTTTCGGACTTAAACAATATTGTGCTAGACCAAGTTGCTGTTGCGCACGCGATAGGAAACACCCCTAGCATAATTATAAGTATAGACCAAATTTCGGCATACAACTTGGGGGGACTTATTTATTTCTTCTTTATTGCCGCTGCTGCGGGTGGATATTTGCTAGAAGTTAATCCGTATGACCAGCCTGGCGTCGAGGAGTATAAAAAGTTAATAAAACAAAAAACAAAAGATATATTAAAAAACTAAGAGCATATATGCTCTTTTTATTTTGCCATATTGACAAAAATATCAATAATTGCTAAAGTTGTCGTATGAGCAAAAAATTAAAAATGATTATTGGGTTAATTGTTGGTTTTGTGGTTTTGTGCGCCGCATGTTTTTCTGTTTATTATTATGCAATATTTTTGCCCGGACAAAAAGACGCCTATATAAAACTGCGCCCAAACAACGAATATTACAACAACAAACTAATTGCCTACGAAGAAGAAAACCCAACCTTAAATGATGTAGATGTTGCTTTTATTGGCGACAGCCTGACAGATGGTTATGACCTTTCTTTGTTTTATCCACAATACAACACTATTAACCGCGGAATTGCGGGAGATACAACTTTTGGGGTTGAATATAGATTAAAAGTTTCTCTTTATGACATCAACCCCAAAGTTGTGGTTATGTTAATTGGTGGAAACAACTATAAGACAATGTTTCAAAATTATGAAAGCATTTTGCAAAAACTTCAAACCAATATGCCAAACAGCCATGTTGTTTTGTTATCTCTTACTGCTTTGGGCGGAGATTTTTCCGGGCTAAATAACACCTTCAAACAAAACAATGCTGTTATACAATCTTTGGCACAAAAATATAGTTTTGAGTATATTGACATTTTTACGCCCTTATACAATAATGAGACGGGCGGTATTTATGATGAATATACAACAGATAGCGTACATCTAACAACGCAGGGCTATCAAGTGCTAACAAATGCCATAACCCCAGTATTAGCTGAATTGATATAAAGGAACAAACAATTATGTTTAAGGCACAAGTAAAAAGAATTGTTGGTGATGCACAAATGCGTGAGCAAGCAATAAAAGAGTTGCAAGCTCTTGGCGTTTTGCTACCTATGGAAAATTTGCACCTTTTTCATGGCCGAATGACAGCAGATGATGAGTGCTTTTTGGTCAAAAGTGATGTCAACAACGCAGGCTATTTTGATGGGCATTACAACAATAACGGAATACCAGGTATACATGCCAGCAATCCAAATATTGCAAAAAAATATGCCGATGCACGATTAAAAGAATATTATGAAAAAAACAATAGTTCACAAACAACACAAACAGCAACTATTTACAAACTTGTGCCAACCCAAAAAGGTTTGTTTGTGTTTGACCTTTGCAAGATATACAAAATGGACGAGATTGAGCTTTTTTTGACAAATGTTTTCAAATTAACACCCAAAGAAACAGAAGAGATATATGCAAAAAGACTTACCGCATCACAAGAACAACAACTAAAGAATATTGTATCAACATTTATTTCTACTTATACCATACCACAACTTGTGCCCGAGTTGTTCAAAGATGAAAAAATAAGCACAAAAATATATAAAGACCTAAACCAAATTTGCGAATGTAACAAAAAAGATAAACAAAAAAGCTTTGTTAGTGATGGCGACATCGAAACATATTGCAAAAAGAAATTAAAAGACAACGAAAGTGCCACAAATCTTGCGCAGGATATTGGCGGTTGTATTAATGTTTATCAAATATTAAAAGAAACAGGCGACATTGGCTTATTGTTTAGCAAACTTCAATCAGACTTTAATTTTACCGAAGACAGTACACTCAATTTAACTTTGTTCAAAAATTTTGTGTTACAAAATAATATTATTGGCGTTCATCAAAAACTTTGGGTTTCAAATGTAATAGCAGAACAAAATTTTGACGATTATTTTATCTTTGATACATCAAAAATAAACACCGAACAATTTGTAAAAAAACAAAAGCTTCAAAAAGAAAAAAAGGATAAAAACAAAGAACCTGCAACATCAGTCCAAACAAGCGAACAAACTCTGCAATTAAAATAAAAAACACGAATTGCTCGTGTTTTTTTGTTTATTCTTTTGCTTCTTCTGTTTGTGGCGGTGCGGTGTTTTGTGTTTGCACCTCTTTTGGTTGCTTGTTCTTTACCAAAATAACATACAACAATATTCCAATTAGCGCACACATTCCACCAAAACATAGTCCTGCCAGCACATCGGTAAAGTAGTGCATACCAAGTATTATGCGACTGAGTGGAACCAAGATTATCACAAGTCCACTAAGACTGCACAACAACCACTTAAGCCAAGTTTTTAGTACTGGCGAGATGATAATAAAGAAAATAATTAATCCAAACAAGCATGCCACCGTGTTTGAATGTCCACTAGGAAAACTAGATGAAGTTTCGGTTGCCCACCACATTGTCATATCTGGGCGAGGGCGGTTGACAATCCATTTAATAACTTTGTGCAACCCCCATGCCACAAGCACTGGTACACCCAAAAACCATGTTTTTACCTTAAATCTCCAAACTATTGCCATAATTAATATAATTGAAACAGTAACATAGGTATAGCCAAATTCGGTTATAATTCTAAAAAACCAATAAACAAAATTTCCCTTTTCACCGCGCACATTATACGCCCAATTTGCAACAGCCGTATCAACAGGCAAGGCAGCATTGCCGTTTGCCAAAACTATTGCCATAATAACAGCAAACAGCGCAAACAATCCACCTGCCACACAAGACAGCGTAATAATTAAACTCTTTTTTGACATAA
>JAFTCZ010000063.1 GCA_017454425.1 Clostridia bacterium
AGAGAGTGGATTTTTGCTCGTCAACATTATTGGGGCGAGCCAATGCCAATGTATTATGACAAAAACGGCGAAGTTTTATTAGTACCCGAAAACGAACTTCCTCTTACTTTGCCGCAAATTGATGACTATCACCCAAAGGGCGGATTATCTCCTCTTGCAAATGCACCTGAGTGGATGAATTTTGAAAAAGACGGCAATCAGTTTGTGCGAGAAATTAACACAATGCCAGGCAGTGCTGGGTCTAGTTGGTATTTCCTTAGGTACATCGACCCTCACAACGACAAAGAAATTGCAGACAAAAAACTTTTGGACCATTGGCTTCCGGTTGACTTATATGTTGGCGGGGCCGAGCATGCTGTGGGGCACTTGTTGTATTCTCGTATGTGGAATAGATTTTTGAGTGAGCAAGGATTGTACAATCACCCCGAGCCATTCAAAAAACTTGTTCACCAAGGATTGTTGCTTGCCCAAGATGGTCGCAAAATGAGCAAGCGCTGGGGCAATGTAATCAACCCTGACGAAGTAATAGACAAATATGGTGCTGATGTCATACGCTTGTTTGTTATGTTTATGGGGCCAATACAAGATACCAAACCTTGGAACAATGACAATATTGCGGGTGTATCTAGATTTGTTGAAAAAATTTGGAGCATATACACCGAAAGTGATAAAATAAAAGATAAACAAAACAAAAAACTAGAAAAAATTTATCATCAAACAGTTAAGAAAGTCACACAAGATTATGAAGAGTTGTCATACAACACAGCAATTAGTCAAATGATGATATTTATGAATGCCGTGGCAAAAGAAGATGTTTTCCCAACCGAATATGCAAAATGCTTTATTAAAATGCTTAACCCTCTTGCACCATATATCACCGAAGAGATTTGGCAAACAGTGTTTGGCAACAGCAATACAATCTCATACGAGCCATGGCCAACATATGATGAGGCAAAACTTGCCGAAGAAAAAGTAGAAATGGTTGTACAAATTAATGGCAAAGTAAGAGATAAAATGGTTGTGCCAACAGATAGTGATGAAGAGTTTGTTAAGAACACAGCACAAAATCTAAAAACAATCAAAACCTTGCTAAATGGCAAAGAAATAAAGAAAATAATTATTGTCAAAAACAAAATTGTCAACATTGTCGCAATCTAACACAGATTGTCAAAATAAAAATCAGCCTGTTTATCAAAACGAGCTGATTTTTTATTTTACAAAACCAACAATTATTTTTTGTTGCGTTTTTTGGTAAGTGTAAGTGGTTGTTCTTGTTGATATTTATTAACGATAACAACATTGCTCTTTTTTGTGCCTGGGTTCCAGTCAAATCCGGCCCTATCTAGCATATCATATTGTTCGTCTGAAAAAACATATCCCTCATTTCGGCCTTTTATTAACATACGGCGGCCAATACGAATTCGAGAGGCTTTGTCGCCCAAGGCATATCCATCTTCGCAAACATATTTTTTTGGTAAAGGCGCGTCTTTTTCGTGTGTGTTTTTGAATTCAATAAAATGCTCATAAAAATTATTAAAGTCAAACGGGTTGCCAGGTGCGCGCACCCAAACAAACCCCATGTCATCAAGAGTTTTTATTTGTTTTTGCGTTAATACATATTTTTGATGATAAATGTGGGCAAGTTGATTATTTGTTGTTTTGACATTAGTAGCAATTTTGCCTAGTTTATAACCGGGCTGTTCATATTTTTCGGATATATCTAGGTGGCCAAAAAAATCTTTGTATTGTTGAAGGTGCTGGACAAATTCGTCAAAATCAAAGTCACCAAATTTGCGCCAAGCAAAACCCATATCTTCTAGTTTGTCAAAGTGCTGCTTTGTAAGACCCAAAGTTATTTTTTGATTTTTATCAAATTCTCTTTTATAATCTCGCAAAAGAGTACTAAATCTGCCCAAAGGATAACCATCTTTTGATGTTGTTTTGGCAGGTACAAAAACAGTTTGTTCACTTGTTTTGTTAGCATAATCATTAAAGTGTGCCACAAATTCATCAAAAACAAAAGGAGGAAGGCTTGGGTCACGGGCAAATCGGCGAGTAAAGGTTTCGTGCTTGTTTTCAAGCGCAAGGCCTAGTTTTGCTATTTCTTTATATTGTTTGTCATTTAACATAATTTTTGGCAAATCTTCTTGTGTTTTGCCATAAAAAACCAAATAACCATTCTTAACCATTTGCACCTTTTTGCCAAGAGGGTAGCCATCGGGGTCTTTGTATTGTTCTTTAATATATTTTGTTTTATGAGTTTCCATAAATGTTTTTACACGATTGTAAAAATCTTTATATTCAAACAAAAATTTTGGGTTCCACACAAAGCCCATTTTATTAAGTTGAACATGTTGCACATCATTTATCATTTTTTGATGTGTTCTCAACATTTCTACTGCTTGGCCCAAAGGATAGCCTATCTCATATCTAAAGTCAACAAAATCATATGGCACCATTAAGTGTTGGTTGTCATAATAAAACGCCTTTATGCAATCATAAAACTCATCATAATCAAAATTTTTCAATGTAAGTTTTTTGATTTGTTTTTTTGCCATAACTTTACTCCTTTTGATAATTATATCCTAATTATCACAAAATTTCAATACCAAAAATAAAAAAACAGTGATGCATTCACTGTTTTTGTCTTTACATACTCATTTGCATTTCTTCGGTTGAGTGGTCAATTGTTTTAACTTTTTCTTTAATAAAAGATGCTCCACCCAAAAATGTTTGAATATCTTTTGCCAATTTTATAATGTTTGACCTTTGTTCTTTTGACTCATAGTTGTATAACTTTAATCGTTTTGTTATTCTTGCATAATCATAATCTAAGTTTGAGCCAATGTTGTATTTTTGATAAAATTCTTTCATAGCATTACTTGCGCCTATCATGTTGCCCAAAACACGAAACTTGGGGTTTGTCAAAACCTTGTGTTCATATTCATAAATATCACAAAGTTTTTCGGCTGTTGCAACAGAGCCAAAATATCGGCTTTGCCTTGTATATTTTTTTTGTGTATACAAATCTTCAAAAGTTGCGTGGTCTTGTGTGTACAACACAGGTACAACTATCATATGCTCGTTATCTTTTAATTGTACAAACTCCACATCAAGCATGGGGCAGTCTTCTGAAGGGTTTACAATATTTTTAATTAATTGATGTTTGTCTTTTGTAAGTTCCATATATTTATTCCTTATTATGTTTGTAGTTTACAATATACCACAAAACCGCCTTTGTGTCAATAATGATTTTTGTTATAACAAAAAATAGTGCATTTTTGCACTATTTATCTTCTTTTAACAATTCACCAATAGCCTCGGGCTGAGTGTTTGAGGCGTCAAACAATTCATCATAATCATCATCTTCTATTATCTCATTTGGCACTTCGGGTGCAGGAGTTGGTGATGAGAATACACTATCGTCAAAATCACTTACTTCTTCCATAGGTTGTTGGGCTTTTTTATATGCCTCGTCATACTTTTTTGGCCTTGGTGGGGCAGTTGATTGCAAACTTTGTTTGTCAACATCTTCTGGCATGTTCGAGAATGTTGTTGTTTCGCCGTCCCATCTTAGTTTTATTGTGCCTTGCGCACCATTACGGTTTTTGGCAATAATCAGTTCGGCAATACCTTGTTCGATTTCACTTTCACTTAAATCACGATATTGTTCGGATTTATAAATAAACATAACAATATCTGCGTCTTGCTCAATACTGCCCGATTCTCTTAGGTCCGATAATACTGGTCGGTGATCTTTTCGGCCATCTACGGCACGATTAAGCTGTGACAAAGCAAGCACTGGCACATTAAGTTCTTTTGCCATAATTTTTAGGCTTCGTGAAATTTCACTAATTTCTTGTTGACGGTTGTTTTCCCAACCACGACCTTCCATTTTCATAAGACCAATATAGTCAATAACTACCAAAGAAAGGCCTTTGTTTTTGTCTTGCTTCATGCGGCGGCATTTATGCAAAATCTCGTTTGGGGTGTTTCGGCTGTTTGTGTCAATATATATTGGTGCATCTGCAAGGGCAGCAAGCGCTTGCCTAAACTTGCGCTGCTCGTTTTCGTCAAGTTCACCGCGGCTAACTTTTTGCCCACTTATTCCGGCAATGCTCGATGCAATTCTTTGTGCAAGTTCTACTGCGGGCATCTCAAGAGAGAATATGGCAACAGGATTTTTTTGATAAAGGGCAGTGTGAGTGGCAATGTTTAGGGCCATGGCGGTTTTTCCTACACCAGGGCGTGCTGCCAAAATAAGTAAATTTCCTTTTTGCAGGCCGTTGGTTATCATATCAAGCCCCGCAAGCCCAGTCTCTAGCCCGCGCTTTGCGTCAGGATTTTGAAAAGCCTCTTCGAAGTTAGATAAAACTTCGGTAAGGCTAGAACTAATGTGTTCGAGTGCCGAATGTTCATTTTTTTCGCTGATTGAATAAATCATGGCTTCGGCATCAGTAAGGGCTGTTTCCATGTCGTCTGCGCCATAGCTTTCTTCTACAATTTTGCCACCTGCTTCAATCAGTTGTCTTAAAACAGAATCGCGTTTTACAATATCAACATAATAATTAAAGTTTGTGGCTGTCGGTATTACATTGGTAAGCCTTGCAAGATATGACATTCCGCCCACGGTTTCTAACTCGTTGCGTGAATTTAACTCACTTGTCAAAGTTATGTGGTCAATAATTGGATTGTTTGTTTTGCTAAACAGCCTTAACATGGCATCAAAAATGATTTGATGTTCGTGTGCATAAAAATCACGCTCTTTAAGTTCGTTTAATATAACCAAACTTGCATCTTGACTAAGAAGTACCGCACCAAGCACTGCTTGTTCGGCTTCATAATTAAAAGGCAGTTTGCGTGCGTTTGCAAGGTTGTTTTGAGATTGTGCCATAACGACCTCCGTCTATTTGTGCTTTTTGTTTGTTTGTGGGTTGTCTTGTTGCGCTTCGGGGTGATCCTTTAACCATTCTTGGCGTTTGCGTGCAATGCGCTGTGCCCGTTTTTCGGCCAGCACAACTGTCGCAAAAAAGGCAACAAGAAGTATGACAACATTAACCGCTATTAATACCCAATGTGCAAGATGTGTTGCCACAAGCAAATTAAACGCCACCAGCAGTGGTACGCTTACAAGCAGGGACAACAAAAACAATTTTGCATATCTATAATAATCTTTGCGCGTCATACTCTCACCTCTTGTGGGGTATTATAGCACACATTTTTAGATAAATCAACGCAACACGCCAAAATTTTGTATTGTACCAAACATACAACAACCCAACATGTTTGTTTTTCGCCTTTCGCTTTTATTTTTTGTCTTGACATTGACTATGCATTAATGTAAAATATATAGATATATATAAAGAGAGGTAATATCATGGCAAATCATTGGGCTGATGAAGTTGCAGAAAACATTATTGCAAAATACCCAAATCGCGAAGAATATACCATAGCAAGTGGTGCAAGTCCATCAGGAATTTTGCATATGGGTAATTTAAGAGAAATATTAACACCATTTTTTGTGGTAAAGGCATTGCGTGACAAAGGCAAAAAAGTAAGGTTTATATTCAGTTTGGATAATTATGACCGTTTGCGCAAGGTTTCGACCGATATTCAAACAATAGCACCCGAGTTTTACAAAAATATTGGCAAACCATATACAATGTGCGAAGATCCTTTTGGTTGTCACAAATCTTATGCCGAACACTTCGAACAACAATTTTTGTGCGCACTCGATAAATTGGGCGTGCAACTAGATGTTATTCGACAAACCCAGCAATACACAAGTGGGGCATATGTCGAGGGCGTAATTAAAGCAATTCAAAACCGCAAAAAAATTTATGATATTCAATATAGTTTTAAGACTCAAGAAGCTAGTGAGGAAGAAAGAGAAAACTATTATCCAATCGAAATTTATTGCAGTCAATGCGGAAAAGATTTTACCACGGTAACCAAAGAAAGTGAAAATGGTGCAGTGCTTGAGTATGAATGCAAGTGCGGGCATCACGACAAAATTGATTTGCGCAAAGACTATCATTATAAACTTGCGTGGAAGATAGATTGGCCAATGCGTTGGGCATACGAGGGCGTTGTATTCGAGACAGGTGGCCGAGATCATTCAAGCGAGGGCGGAAGTTATCAGGTGTCTAGTGTAATAGCACGCGAAATTTATGGGGTCGAGCCACCACTTTATCGCATGTATGACTTTGTAAAACTTAAAGGTCAAACAAAAAAAATCAGCAGTAGTGCCGGTGTGGGCGATATGCACCCCGAATTTATGCTTAAGATTTATGCACCCGAAGTTATTTTGTGGATGTACAATAGATTTTTGCCCGAAAAAGAGTTTGAGCTTGCGTTAGATAGTGATGTGTTGCGCACTTATCACGAGTATGACCGCATGTATCAAAAATATCGTGATGGCACCGCTACCGATATCGAAAAGCGTATCATGGAGTTTTCTTTGGCAGGCAAGCCAGCAAACTTTGTTCCAGTAAACGCAAGCCTAATTGCAAGTTTTGCACCAATTGTCAACTTTGATATTGATATGCTTGTCGACCTACTTAACAAATGTGGTGAAAAAGTTAATAAACAGCAAGTGCAAGACAGGTTTGAGTGTATTAAGTTTTGGATGCAAAAATATTGTCCAGATGAGATTGCAAAATTATTAGAGCAACCAAACACCCAATTTGTTAACACCATGACAGAAGAAGAAAAAGGTTGGGTGCGCACTCTTGTAAGCGAGATGAAAGAAAAAGATTTGGACACCACACAAATGCAAACATTGTTGTACGAAATTCCAAAACTTGACGGACAACAAGACAAACAAAGACAAAAAAGATTTTTTGAAATTGTTTACAATTTACTACTTGGCAAAAACCAAGGCCCAAGAATGTATTTATTCTTGTCAGCAGTGGATAAAAATGCACTTATCCACTTGCTAGATATCTAATTTTTAGATAAAGGACAATATATGCAAAAAAAGATACTTAATATTCCCGAAGATGATGAAATTTTTTTAGAAGTTTATGAGCTTGACCCAAGTTTGCGAACAAAATATTGTCGTGGGACAAAATATCCAACGCGCGCATATCTTATGAAGCAAGATCTTGATTTAAGCTGCATTAACACTGTGTTTTCCGAGAAGTTTTATTTAGATTTTTTGCAAAATAAAGAAATGCAAAAGTTTTATTTTGAGGCAGTAAATAAACATCTTCTTAGTACTCCGGGTTTTTGTTTTGACGACGATATTTTCATTGTTTATCCAAGAGAAATGTATCACGCGTTACTTCAACTTGATTCACTTAAAAAAATTGACCTCTCAAGTCCCCAAAACCACGCTGTTTATCAAAAGATAAAAAAACTTTGCTCGCTCGAACATTTTGTCAAAAAACTGCCCGAATTGCAAAACATGTTATCTAATAAAAAATATGATTTATCTGACCCAACTATTGCCAAATTTTTTGACAAAAACTTTAACTTTGACAAGTTTGCAAAAGAACAAAACAACTCTTTCGAATTTCGCAAAAGTTTGTATACAATTTCAGCACTTGCCGAAGAATTGGCACTAGAATATTTTTTTGAAATTCCACAAAAAACACAAGAAAGGCTCGAAAAACTTGACGACTATGAATATGGCGATTTTGCCAATGTCAATTTTGTGTTAAATGACAAGTTGCCACAAATGGACATTTTTGACCAACCTGTTGTCAACCCACAACTTAAAAATTTTGTCTTAAAAGATATGCCAAAAGATTTGGACAAACTAGGGCAGGCACTTTATGTTTATTACAAACTTTGCCACACTTTGCAATATGATGACAGTTATTACAACGAGGGATATGTTTTTGAATCTCAAACCCCTCATCGCAACATAAAAGAAACAATAAACACAACCCCAGATAACAACAGTGTTATTTGCACTGAATTTACTGCCATTTATGCTGTTTTGTTGCGTGACCTTGGGTTTATTCCGCACATACATTATCGCACAATGGAAAAAACTCCACATATCGCCACAGATGCACAGTTTTGCGACTATGCTTTTCCTTATGATGGCACGCATGTTTGGGTAGAAATGGGGGTAGACCAGTTTGTTTTTCGGGCAGATTCTACGCCATCAATAATTGCAGGAGATTTGGCAAAAGTAAAATTTGGTGGGCTGTGCCAAATAGAAGATGGCCTTAAGTGCCACAATATTTCGCAAGATTCGCAAAACAAATTTTGGGAAACAGCCGAAAATGTCAAGCAAATTATTGCCAACCAAAATGCCAAAAAGGTTGACGCATTATGGGGCAAAGATTTTCAAGATTGTGACCTAAATGAACTTCGAACGATGTTTAATTATGATGCAAAAAAATTATATGAAAAATTGCCTTCACATCACTATCCAATTTCGTTTGAAATGCGCGTGCAACTTTTGTGCCGTATTGTCGAAAATGTTCACCTTCACGGGTTAGAACTTGCGCAATTTCTTACAAACATCAAAGACAACATTTTTAGTGGCCAAGAATATACAAATCGTCAAACAGGTAAGGTAAAATTTAGTTTTGTGCGCGACGATACCGACCACTTAAATCCCGAAACCGCCGTGCTGTTTTCTTATGATTTGGGAAAAGATGACAAAAATAGAGACATTAGATATTGCATACTAGATGGAAGGCACAAGGCAAAGTATTATACCTTAGACCAAATTGAAAACAAATATCGCGGGGCCGAGTTTGTCGAACTTGTTGATGGCTCGCAACCGCTTGGCATGCCACACATAAAATGCAAGTAGGAGGGGGATATGCAAACACTGATAAAACGAAACGAAGCGTTGCTTATTAAGTACACATCAATGCATGATGAATTTAATATCAAACTGCACACAATAATCGCCCGACTGCTTAGCAACAAACAAGCATTTTTGTCTATGGACCTAGACACTATCCTTGATGTACTTTATGACCTAGGATATGACCAAAAGCAAGCCATAGCACAATATATAAGACTTATGTCTTCACACGCCAACACCCACAAAAAGATGGGCTAGTTGGCTTGTTTTTTTGCAAAGTTTTGGCCTATTTATTCAAAAAATCTATTGACTATTAAATCGTGATATGATAAAATGTTGACAATCGCTCCTAAAAAAGAGTGAATTTTTTTATTAAAGAGGTATAAAATGAGTGAAAGTATTAGGTTAGAGTGTACTGAATGCAAAGAACGCAACTACACCACAACAAAAAACAAAAAGAACACCCCAGACCGCATTGTGTTAAAAAAATACTGCCCTCGTTGCAAAAAGCGCACCGACCACAAAGAGGCTAAGTAAATAACAAAATCTTAGGGAGGCAAAATGTCAAAATCAAAGAAAAAGGCAAAGGGCTCAAGCCAGCAAAAGCGCAGCAACAAGTTTTTGGCAAACAAACTGCGCACAAATCAATCTAGGTCTGCTTTTAAGGCCCAAGAAGAACTAGAGGCCAACAAGCAAAACATTCCTGCAGAAGAAACTTTTGAAACTGACGAAGCAAATAATGCAGATGATGTGCAAAAAACAGTTAGCCCAAGTGTGGCACCCGAGGTTGAGCAAATAGATGCAAAGGAAAACGATACCACAATAGAGGCGGAAGCAACAGCTGTTGTGGCCGAACAACAAACACAAGCCCAGCCACAACAAAATGATAAAGATAAAAACAAAGATAAATCAAAAGACAACGACAAAAAGAAAAAAGAAAAGAAAGGCAAACGCAAATTTGGGCAACGCACAAAAGAAACATTTGCCGAACTTAAGCGCGTAACATGGCCAACTTTTGGCGAAACCATGAAAAAAACAGGTCTTGTTATTGCAGTCGTTCTTTTCTTTGGTGTTGCATTGTTTGCTATTGAAAGATTGCTATCTTGGTTGTACACACTGCTTACCAGTGGCATACTAAACTAATAAAGATAGGAGAACAAAATGGCACAAAAATTTATTGATACACAACCTCGTTGGTATGTATTGCACACATTCTCAGGGTATGAGGCAGTTGCAAAACAAAACCTCGAACAGGTTATTGAAAATGGAAACTTGCAAAACCGCATTTTCGAAATTATTATTCCAACCGAAGATGTGATAGAAGAAAACGACAGTGGCAAACGCAAGATTGTCACTCGCAAATCTATGCCTTGTTATATCTTTGTCAAAATGATTTATGGTGACGACATTTGGCACACAGTGACACACACTCGTGGCATCACTGGTTTTGTTGGGCCAAAAGGTCGTCCACTTGCATTAAACGAAGAAGAAATTCGCAAAATGCATCTTGAAAAAGTAAAAGTAGATTTTACTCTCGAAGTAGGCGACAATGTTCGCATATTGTCGGGTGCACTTGTCGACACAGTATGCAAAGTTACTCGCGTTGACGATGCTGCACAAAAGTGTGATGTTGTAGTAAACATGTTTGGTCGTGAGACACCACTTCAATTATCATACAGCGAAATTAAAAAGGTAGATTAATTTACCGCTTGCCATCGTGCATTGCACCACCGGTATGCAAAAGCGTATTAGGATTGATATTTTATCAAGTGGCATTTGATGTCATATTAGCCAAGATATGATGTCACATATTGTGGGAGAATAAGCAAAATATATTTGTGTGCTTGTTCGTTATTACCACCAAAGGAGGAAAAACATTATGGCAGAAAGAAAACCTACAAAGGTTGTCAAAATTAACTTGCCTGGTGGTGTTGTTACTGCTGGACCACCACTAGGAAGTAGTCTAGGACCTACTGGTGTAAACCT
Source organism: Clostridia bacterium (assembly GCA_017454425.1). The sequence continues at coordinate 10,760 of JAFTCZ010000063.1, forward strand.
AGGCATGTTTGTTAAACAGTTTAATGAAGCAACAGCAAATCAAAAGGGTGTTATTATCCCTACAATCATCAACATTTATGCTGACCGTTCATTTACTTTTACACTCAAAACCCCACCTGCTGCATATCTTATTCTTAAGGCTGCAGGCGTACAAAAAGGCAGTGGCAAACCAAACAAAGAAAAGGTCGGCTCTATCACAAAAGCGCAAGCAAGAGAGATTGCACAACAAAAGATGGCAGACCTCAATGCAAACGACATTGAGGCAGCAACCGCAATGATAGAGGGTAGTGCTCGAAGCATGGGCATTACCGTAGTAGACGAGGCAAACTAGGAGGTATATGGTCATGGCAAAAAGATACAATCAAGTGGCTAGTTTGGTAGACAACACCAAGACATATGCCCCAGAAGATGCAATCAAGTTGGTTATCGAAACTGCAAAAGCAAAATTTGACGAAACTATCGAACTTCATGTAAAATTGGGTGTTGATGGTCGTCAAGCAGACCAACAAGTTCGTGGCACAGTTGTGCTTCCTGCCGGAACAGGAAAGAAGGTTCGTATTCTTGTTATTGCAAAAGGTAACAACGCAGACCTTGCAACAAACCTTGGTGCTGACTATGTTGGTGCAGAAGAAATTGTTGCAAAAATCGTTGGTGGCTGGCTAGATTTTGATGTATGTATCACAACACCAGACATGATGGGTGTTGTTGGTCGTGCAGCAAAAATTCTTGGACCAAAAGGCCTTATGCCAAACCCAAAGAGTGGAACTGTTACTATGGATATCACAAAGGCTATTAATGATGTTCGTGCTGGTAAAGTCGAATACCGACTTGACAAAACAAACATTATTCACTGTCCAATAGGCAAGGCAAGTTTTGGTGCCGAAAAACTGATGCAAAACTATCAAGCACTTATTGGTGCACTTACTGCTGCAAAACCAGCAAGCAGCAAGGGTACTTACTTTAGATCAATTTCTATAAGCAGTACAATGGGCCCTGGCATCAAAGTTCAAGGCTAATACAAAAAGATGGTGATTCACCATCTTTTTTTTGTTTTAATTATCCAAGTTTTCTTCTTGTGTTGTGGCAGATTTTTTTTCTTGTTTTTTGTTTATCCAATTTTGTACTTTTGGCCTAAGATTGATAAATGCCAAAATCATAATTGCCCCAAGCCCCGCACTAACTGTGTTAAACAGAGTGTCGCTAAATTGCACGCTGCGGTTAACGGGCAATATGTATTGCAATGTTTCTATTCCAAGAGATACAAGCATACCCACAAGGCAAGATAATATTATTGTTTGCCAAACTTTGCGCTTTTTTTGCCCACTTGCAATAAATGCACCAATTGGTATTAACATCAAAATATTTAATGCAAAATCAATCCATGAAAGTTCATCAAATCCCCAAGACATATCTTTGTTGCCCCATTCTTTTGTAAAAGAATAATCTACATGCACAACATTTCCATCAAAAACAATATGTCCTGTTACACCAATTAACAAAACCAAAACATAAAAAGCCAACAACAAATTGCGCAATTTGTGCAATATCTCATTTGAGCAGAACAAATAACAAACAATAGGGACGGCAAAAAACATCAGCACAAAAAAGATAATGCACAATGTTAGGTTAAAATCCATATTTCCCCCTTGTTGTTAATATTTATTATAAATAATAAAATAAATAAGCATTAATGTCAAACAAATTTTAATTGATAACTTTATGTTTGACAATATGCCTTAATTTTTATATAATCAAAGCAACTTAATTGACACAACAAAAGAGGTAAAAATGCAAAAATTTGATGTACAAAAAATTTTAGATAATAACGAAAAAATTATCAAAACACTTCGCCCACAAAAACAAAGATTTTATTTTAATTTTTTTATAAAAACTTTTTTGTGGACATTATGGCTGTTTTGCACAACCCAACTTGTTTTGTTGTGTTTTAATATCAGCGGAGTATATCATTTTATACCATTTTGCTTATTTTTAATATCTTTTGTTTGGGCAATACCGGCAAGCATTTTTAAGTATAAAAAAACTATTTATCTATTTACTGACAGGCGAATAATAATATGCACAGGCATTGTTAATACAATAATTGTTAGTCTAAATTATAATAATGTTTTTGGCATAGATTTCAGTCAAAGTTGTTTTGATAAAATGTTTGGTGATATTGCCACACTTTGCCTAACAAAAACAAATTCAAACGACACAAACAATTCACAAGATTTGTATTTGTGCTTTATTGAAAACGCCACACAAGAATACAAATTTTTGCGCGAGGCAACAAATAACAAAATAAAGGAAAATAATATTGGAAAACAATAAAATAATAGATGAATTTTTGTCATGTATTGATAAAAAATATCAAGCTTTTCATAGTCGTCTTGTTAACAATATAGACCCCAATCGTATTTTGGGTGTGCGTATACCTGTTGTTAGAAAAATAGCCAAACAAATGGTAAAAAATAACACATACAATAAAATACTTTTAAGCCCAAACAAGTATTATATTGAAGAGTTAGAATTGTATGGTATGATTGTTAATAATTTGCGCCTGTCGTACGAGCAAACAATTAATTATGTGCAAAAAATGTTGCCCTATATTGATAATTGGGCAGTGTGTGACACTATGCAATTTGCTGTATTCAAAAAACACCCAAACAACCTTTTGCCACAAATAAAAGAATGGCTAAAAGACAAGCATATTTACACTCAAAGATTTGGTATTGTGTGCTTAATTAAATATTTTGCAGGTGATATGTTTAATGAAGAAATATTAAATTTGAGTATGTTGCCAAAATCAAATGATTATTATATACAAATGGCAAAAGCATGGTTTTATTCGGTTGTGGCGGTAAAGCATTTTGATATTGTGAAAAACTTGTTGCAATCTCAAAAACTATCAACAAATGTACACAATTTTACAATAAAAAAATGCTGCGAAAGCCTGCGCCTAACAAAACAACAAAAAACAATTTTGCAAGAGTTAAAAATAAAATAATTTTTGTTTATAAAAAAAGAAAAACCTTATTAGTCTAACCGATTTGAAACTTGCTAAATAATTAACACTTTAACTTGAAAAAGTTAGAGTGTTATTTTTTCTCTCTTAATTGGCAATTAAAACGAATACTATGCCGTTGTCATAGGTTGTCGTTATAAGAATAATAATTGATATTTTAAGACATGCATTTTAACCTTGACAACAAATAGTATTCGCTTACACTAAAAACAAAGAGAAAATATAGAAAGAGTGTGTGCGATTAGTTCCCAGCACACACTCTTTCTTTTAACCAAGTTTATTTTGTGTGCTTGTCCTCGGTGGAGCATAAGCACTCACCGACTTGTAATAGGACAAGCACATGTTTAAATGCCATATATAATAAATTTTAAAACTTTTATAAAAATAATTGACAAATCAAAAACTATTATATATAATTCAATAGTAAACAAAATTTAATAATGAGGTGATATTTTGAATGTTCAATATAAAAAAGGTGTTATAGAATTATGTATTTTGTCCATATTGTGTAAAAAAGATATGTATGGATATGAGTTATCTGAATACATTTCAAAAAAAATTGATATTTCAGATGGAACTGTTTACCCTATCCTAAGAAAATTAAAAGCTGATGGGCTAGTAAAAACTTATCTGTCTGAAGATAGCGGTGGTCCACCACGAAAATACTATTCTGTCACAGATACAGGAAGAAAACAATTTAATGTAGATAGTAAAGATTGGCTTGAGTTCGCTAGCACAATAAGTCAAATATTAAAAGGAGATAATAAAAATGAATAAAAAAGAATATTTAGAAGAATTGAGAAAAGAATTAAAAATAAATAATGTAAATGAAATTGAAGATGTTATTTCAGAATATGAAGAACATTTTAAATTTAAAATTGAAGAAGGTTTAACAGAAGAAGAAATTGCAAAAAAATTATCTAACCCAAAAGAAATTGCAAAAGAATATGCAATAAGCAATGCTCCTATTAATAAATATGAAAAAGGAGCAAAGACAACAGGAGTTGTTTTTATGTCAATTCCTCTCACAATGATTTATATTTTAATTTGTGCTTCTGTTATTGTTATTGGTGCATTTTCTATTGCAAGTTTGACCGCTGGATTTTGTTTGATTACAACATTAAATATTGCAGGTTTAATTCCCGCAATGCCATATTTCCCAGCATTAATACTTGGAATTGCTTGCTTAGGACTTAGTGCTATTGCTTGTATTGGGACGATATATATGTTCTTATATGTAAAACAATGGGGAAAAGTTTATGGAAGATGGTGTAAAAACATTATAAACAATCATCGTTATCCTTCGCTTTCTATGCATCCACAAATTTCAAAGAAAGTTTCTTCAAAATTAAAACTTATTGCAATCATTAGTCTTGTTTGCTTTGTTGCAGCATTTATTATTGCTTATTTTGCGCTTTGCATTTCTACTGGTTCAATAGAGCCTTGGCATACATATAATTGGTTTAATTAAACAAAAAAAAGATACTTAGAATTCTGAGTGTCTTTTTTGCAAGTTTCAAAAGTATTTAACCTTACTAAGGTTTTTTCTTTTAGGTATTTGTTTTATTTTTAATTAATAAGGGCGATTTGCAAGTTCGGGGTTGTTTTGTTCTTCTTGGTTTATTTGATTTACTAGTGTTGAGTTTTGAAGTTGTTTAACAATCATGTCTTTGTCTGTGTCCATCACATTTTCGCCAAGTGCTGCTTGTGCGGCATAGTTGTTTTGGTTGCGTGCGCCACGGTAGTATTTTATTGCCTTTACACAATCTTGATTTACACCAAATC
>JAFTCZ010000001.1 GCA_017454425.1 Clostridia bacterium
CACACAACCTCTACTTCGCGGTCATAAATAAACTTATTGCATTTAGGGCAAAAACTTGCGTCCTCGGTTTTTGGATATAGATATCCATTATCCATCAACTTCTTAAACATCTGTTGCACTTTTTCGTGATGATATGGCGTAGCGGTAAGTGTATATTCATCATAACTCATGCCCAACTTTTCAAACACTTGTGAAAACTGCTGATGATAACGATTTACAATAACATCGGGCGTTGTGTTTTCTTTTTGAGCACGCTCGGTTATTGGTGTTCCGTGACAATCTGTTCCACTAACCATCAAAACATTATCACCTACTGCCCTGTGATATCTTGCAAGCACATCACCCGGAATGTAAGCGCACACATGTCCAAGATGAATGTCACTGTTTGCATATGTCCATGCAATGCCAATTACTACATTTTTGCTCATTTAATTCTCCCAACTGATTTAATATGTACATTTGTGCTTTCATTTTAGCATATAATGTATATTAAGTCAATTTGTAAATAAAAAAAGAGATTGCATAATCTCTTTTTAATTTGCTAGTTTTTTAATTATATTTAACCAAATTTTTAATATTTTTCGTGAAATTTTAATGTCCTTATGATTTTTTTGTATGTATGCATTAACTCTTTCTGCCATTTCGTCGCGGAAATCATCAGGAAGCTCAATATCGTTTGCCTGAGCATAACTATATAATTGGGCCATAAGTCCTTGGCGAGTGTCAAGTTCGAATTCTTTGCCAAAAAATTCTGCCAAATAATTGCCTGCACCATATGCAAACAATTGATATGGTATAATATCTTCTAGCGTATTATATTTGCCAAACTCATTAAGCACAACCATTTTTTCTGTGCTGTTTTTGTATGAATGTTTACCCAAATATTCTTGCATGTGCAAACCACCTTCGGTGTTTGGCAAAAGCACCATAGGAAGTCCTCTTCCCTTGCCAAGTATTTGTGCAAGACCATCTACTCCGTTTGCGCTTGCGACAACAAATATCATATCCTGATAGCCCTTTAATTTACCAGATGTATATGCATAATTCTTTATTATGTTCATATAAATTTGGTCGGCTTTGCCAACAACCATAACAGGGCAGGTTGAAGAAAGAATATTGCTGCTTAAATCAATACCAACTGCACTTTTAACAGGATAAAGTGACAACTCGTTTGTGTGTTCGTTATTAAGATTGAGGTCGTTTGATACTTGGCTGTGTCCGTCAATATCCTTAAACACAACTTTTATGCGGTTTAGTTGTTCGGTGGGAAGCATAAAACTTGAGTGCGTGGTATAAACAAGTTGGTTTGTGCGAGAAAGATTTTCAAACAATCTTACCAAATCTTTTTGCGCTAATCCATGCAAGGTCATTCCGCTTTCATCAAGCAATAAAATTGTGTTTGTATAAAACAATTGACTCTCTAATGTAAATACCAAAAAGAATGACAAAAACCATTGCATACCAACACTGCGCTCTTCTAGTGGGGCGCGATTGTTTTTTTCGTCCGTAACCCAAATGCGTAGGTTGTTATTTTCTAGTGTAAACTCAAAAATATACTTGCCTTGCCTCCACCAATTGTTAAAATCGACGGATAATTTTTCGCCAGCATCTTTAAGAATGGTTGCATATTTTTCTTGTGTTTGTGCAAGTTTTGATAGGTCACTTGCGCTAAATTTTGACAATTTTTCGGGCTGTTCACCTTCTGCCATAAGTGCCAAATCTTCGGCAAGCATTTCGGGAGTTATGCCCATGTACATAAGCAACAATTTGATTGTTCGGCGTTTTGCGGTTGAGGTTTCGTTTACGCCTTGTTTGTTAAATTTTGACAACATTTGAGGCAAATAGATGTTGCTGTCCAAATTTCCGTAATTGCTAAAATAAATAAATCCTGGCATAATGCGAACCAAAAAATTGTGCAAATTATCTTCTATTTCTGCAGGAACGCTTACGGGAACTTCGACAGTGTATTTGCAGTTTAGGCTGCGACTTACAACGCAGGTGTCAAAAGGTTTGAGTGTTGGAAAGTTCTTGCGCAACAACGCCAAATCACTAGTGTCGAGTTTGAATTTTGCTGTAACAAAAATTGGTAGTTCGCCACTATCTATCATTTCGTTGGCTTTGTCGCGTGGCAAATCAGAAATAAGAATTTTGTTGTCTGCCTTAAAAGCTGGTTTTAGTTTCCACAAAGCCTTTAGCAAATTGCTTTTGCCCGCTTCGTTTACCCCTGCCAAGGCCGTTACATCTTGACAACTCACCCAACCTGAATTGTGAAAAGAACGAAAATTTTGTACCTTAAATAAACTTAGTCTCATATATTTCTCCTTGTTTATTTTGCCTCACGGCAATAATAGTGAATTCTGCTTACTTCTCAGTAATCATTCGTAAAATAATGCCAAGTTTATTAAAATTATATTTAATTATTTGCGTCTTGGTTTTGCATCATGACTGTCAACATACTTGCGAGAAAGTTCTAAAATAAGAATGAGCACAAATGGTGTTATTGTAAAAAGATATAGCATAATGCTTGAATTAAACAAGCCAATTAGGGCATATGAAAAATGGTCGGCATTTGTTTTTTTGCCCATTAACATACTGGCAGATCTTGTCTCGACTGTGCAATGAATGGTGTCATTGACAACAATATTGCCAAAATCGCCATCTTCAACAAATTGCACAAATTGGCCTATTGACATTGTTGTAACGCCAGACTCGTTTGCATAATCATAAAGTATGATATCATTTTCTTTTAAGTCCTCGACTGAACATCTAGAAAAAGTATAAAAGTTTTGACCATCAATATCAACTGACATATAACCAAATACAGATGAAACACCATTGTTGTTTCTTGCAGAAACAAATTGCCAGATACTGCAAGTTGCCCCAAGTGCAAACATCAAAAACAAAGCAATTATTAATATCCTATAACCAATACCATAAAAAAAACCTGCTTTTTGTGCGCTCATACTTCACCTCTTTTGACAAGATTATAACACATATGGCACTTTTTGACAACGATTTTAATATGCTTTTGCCAAACAAAAAAAGACGCGTGTTTGCGTCTTTTTATTATCTTGGGTCGTACTCTAACCCACTAACATAATCATATAATTCAGAAGTGTTAAGATATCCGTAATAAACAACACGAGAATATGTGTTTGTTGTGCCATATTGACGAAGATATGCAACAGTTTTTGTCACAGCATCTGTGCTGCTAAGCTGAATGTAAGCCTCGTCAAATTTATATGTGATTGTGTTGCCGTTTGAACTAACATATTCGATTGTTTGTGCATCATCAAGCCAACGCAAAATTAGGCAATATTCACCATCTTCGTTGTATAATGTTGAAAAACTTACGCTAGATGTCAATTGTTCGGTTCCGGCTGATTTGTCACCATAACCACCAAAAACAGAATCTAATATCTTAAAGTTGCCAGCCGTGTTTAGACGAGACAAAACCTCGTTGTAAACCCCGCCTTGCTCTTCTATTTTATCATTGTACAAAACAATTTCGCCGTTTGATTTGCGAATTGTGATAGCTGTTGGGTCTTTTTCAAAATTAAACCCGCGATTGACTGATATGGTAGCCAACAAAATAACAGCAAGTATCATAACGCCAATTAATGTTAGACTTGTGATTGCAATAATCTTTGATGTTTTTTCTTTCATAATAACCTCGCTAAAATTACAACTAAATAATAACACACTTTGCACAATCTAGCAACTAATATGCACTATTTTTGTTCTTCATTGTTTTGTTTTTTGTCATCTTGCTTAACCTCTTGTGGGGGTTGTGGTGTTTCGTTTGACAATTGATTATTTGTTTGTTTTTGCTCTTCAGCCTTTTGTGCGTTTGGCATATCTTTTGGGTCAATGTTTAATTCATAAGCAAGTATGGCTTGCTCACGAAGTTGTTGTGCCTTTTGTATGGCCTTTGCTTTTTCTTCTTCGTCACGCTTTGTTTTTTCTTCGCGCGCTTGTTGGTCCTGAGCATCAAGAACAGCTTGCCTTTCATCAATGCTTTTGACAACTTCTTCAACGCTTTTTCCTTCCATCAAGGCCTCGACATCTGCCGAATAAATTGTTTCTTTTTGCAACAAAACTTCTGTCATGTTTTCAAGTATATTATCTTTTGATTTCAAGATGTTTACTGCGCGTTGTAGTTGAGATTGCAATATGTCGCGTACTTCATCATCAATCACTCTTGCCGTATCATCACTATAATTGCGCTGAGATTGAAAATCGCGACCCAAAAACATTTCTTGTTCGCCCGAATAATACACAGGCCCCAATTTTTCACTCATACCCCATTCGGTAACCATCGAACGCGCCATGTCGGTTGCAACCTTTATATCATTGCTTGCGCCCGTGCTAAGTTTGCCATATTTGATAAGTTCGGCAGCACGACCACCCATTGCAATGCAAATATGATCTAGCACTTGTTCTTTTGTTAATTGAGTAATATCTTCTTTTGGTGTGTGTGCGGTGTATCCACCAGCCATGCCACGCCTAATTATGATTATTTCTTGTACATTTTGCTCAAATTCGGTAACAGATTTTGAAACAATAGCATGTCCCGATTCGTGATATGCTGTGCATTTTTGTTGTTCGGGTGTCATAACTGCACTGCGTTTTTGAGGACCCATTTGCACCTTGCTTATGCCTTCCATAATGTCAGATTGTGTTATCACTGCACGGTTGTCTCGAGCAGCCAAAATTGCGGCTTCGTTTATGATGTTTTCGATATCCGCCCCCGTCTCTCCCGGCAACATTTTTGCAATTTCTGCAAAATTGATGTTTTCGGCCATTGGTTTGTCTTTTGCATAAAGCTTTAAGATTTTTTCACGGCCTCTTACATCTGGTGGATTAACAACAATTTGCCTATCAAATCTTCCGGCACGCAAAAGTGCAGGGTCTAGTACATCTGGGCGGTTGGTAGCAGCCAGCACAATTATGCCCTCGCTTGATTCAAATCCGTCCATTTGCACAAGAAGTTGGTTAAGTGTTTGCTCACGCTCGTCGTTGGTATTTCCAATTCCTGTGCCACGGTGTCTGCCCACTGCATCAATTTCGTCAATAAAGATGATGCATGGTTTTTGTTTTTTTGCTGTTTCAAACAAATCACGAACGCGCGCTGCACCAACACCGACAAACATTTCTACAAAATCACTACCGGTTATGCTAAAGAAAGGAACTCCTGCCTCGCCTGCTATTGCTTTTGCAAGCAAAGTTTTACCCGTACCAGGTTTGCCCACAAGCAAAACTCCTTTTGGTATGCGAGCACCAAGATCGGTAAACTTCTTTGGGTTTTTAAGAAATTCAACAAGTTCCTGAACTTCTCTTTTTTCTTCATCACAACCCGCAACATCACTAAAGCGAACTTTAAGGCCAATGTCAACACGGGCTTTGTTTTTGCCAAATTCGTTGTTTTTGCCACTCATGTTGCTAAACATACGATATGCTAACCACAAAAACAATCCCATAAGTAGTGCCATGCCAACATAAGGCAAAATACGAGCCCAAATACTTTCGGTTTGAATCTTAAACTCGGCATTAATTTTTGTCTTTCCTGCTGCAACAAGGTCGGCATTAACTTGGTCAATATAATTCATAAGATATTCGCTGCTGACATATGTTGTTGTAAAATCATATTTTTTTGTCACACTTTGTTTACGCTCGTTTTCGGTAAGTGAAGAAAGTTTTTTGCCCTCACTATCTACTGCCTCAGCAGTATAACGACCATATATTGTGCCACCCACAGCATAAACATCAGACATTTCACCTGCCTCGGCATGAGTGGTAAATACAGACCACTCAATTTCCTTTGAATTGCCTGCACTTCCAAAAGTTATTATCATAACCACAACTAATGCCGCAAGAAGCAACATCCAAAGCCATGGTATCCTAGGTTTTTGTTGAATTTCCGCCACAATATTTCTCCTATAACAAAAAGTTTCTTGCTATTATATCACAACATCAAAAAAAAATAAAGTAAAACATCAAAAGTATTTATTTTGTTTTGTCACATTTTGCTAAACCCTAGTATTGACAAAAAGCAGAACAAAAATTCTTTGCTCTGCTTGTGTTTATAACAATATGCAAATAATTCCGCCTTTGCCCTCGTTTACTATGCGGGTTAAGGTTTTTCGCATTTTTCGTTGAGCATCAATTGGCATAGAATTAATTTTGGCTTCTAGTCCACCCGTCATCATTGTTTGCAAACTGCGCCCAAACATATTAATTTGCCATACTTCGTTGATGTTTTCTTCGCGTTTTTTGTTTATATATTCTATTAATTCTTTTGACTGTTCTTCGGTACCAATAATTGGGCTTATCTCGGTTTCTAGGTCAACTCGAACAAGATGTATGCTTGGGGCACTAGCCCGCAATCTTACCCCATATTTGCCACCTTGTTTAATCACCTCGGGTTCTTCAAACTCTAGGTCTTCTATTGCGGGCTGAACAACCCCATATCCCGTTGTGTTTACATCTTCGAGGGCAGCGCGCAAACGGTCATATTCACACTTGGCCCGAGCCAAATTTTTGATATTTGATATTAACTCATAATCCGAATGGATTTCCATGCCACATTGCATTGACAAAACATTATAAAACAAATCGGGCTTTGGCACAAGCTGATAAACAACCCTTCCTGTGCCCATATCTACATTTGATGTCTTAATTGGCTCGAATCGTTCGCTATCTTCAAACAACACATCTCCCGTCGTAAAAGATACAACTTTGTCTGCCCCTTGTGTCGCATTTGACAATTGTGTGCAAATTTCTTGGATAATTGGATTGTCAAAAGGCAAAGCCGTCAACCATTGTGGCATGTCCATCTCAACCGCAGTTACATCAAAATCTTCTAATATGCCACTAAAAATTTTTTGAACATCTTGATTATCTAGTTTTGATACATCAATTGCAAGCACGCGGCAACCATAATTGGCTTGCATTTCATCTTGCAAGGCGATTGTTTTTTTATCACTTGGGTGGGCTGAATTTAGCACAACAACAAAAGGCTTGTGTTGTTCTTTTAATTCGTTAACCAGCCTTTTTTCACTTTCTACAAAATTTTGTCTAGGAATCGCACCAAAACTGCCATCTGTGGTAACAAGAACTGCCACTGTGCTGTGCTGTGTTACTACCTTTTTTGTGCCAAACTCGGCGGCCTTTGCAAAAGGCATTGGCTGATCTGACCACGGGGTATTTATCATGCGTGGCTGACCATCAATCCTGTCACCTTGCGCACCTTCTATTAAATATCCAACACAATCAATCAGTCTTATATTTGCACAAATGCCATCAACATCAATCTTTACTGCATTATTTGGCACAAATTTGGGCTGTGTGGTCATAATTCCTGCGCCATCAGCAGATTGTGGCAATTCGTCTATTGCAAAAGTTTTGACGCTATCGTTTTGCATATTAGGCAAAACAAATTTTTGCATAAATTGTGTAATAAAAGTAGATTTGCCCACACGCACGGGGCCCACTACGCCAATATAGATATCCCCATTTGTACGATTTGCAATGTCTTGGTAAATATTTTCCATAAATACTCCTCAAAATTTGACTTTAATTATCAATATGAGCAAATTTTTGTAAATATGAAAAAATACACAAAATTTATTTTCTTAAAAAATACAAGTTTATAAAAAAACACCAAAATTTTTGGTGCTTTTTAATTGTTGTTATTTGCATTTTTTTGCAAGTTGTTTTGTTTGACTGTTTTGCATTTCGTTTGTGTCTGATAAGTATTTTTCTGCAGCAACTAATATTTCTTTTGAATATGCAAATTCTTTCTCGGCACTTTCAAGTACCACAGGAGCAGTTTTTAGATATTCAAAATAATAACTTGAGGCATTTTGCATAAAATGTCTTACTGCCTTAAAACCTTCAACAACTTCATCTATTGTATATTCTTTTTCTTTTTTTGCCATTTGTTTTCTCCTTTTTTTTATTATATAACACCCATTCAATTAAGTCAACTTTTACCAAAAAGTTTTTAGAAATAATAAAAAACACATTGTTTTTGCAATGTGTTTTTTTAATGATGTTAACCCACGAAAGTTGCAACAAATATTGCTAATAATACACAAATAAAGCTTGGGTTGACAGCAAAGTTTTTGTTTTTAAGATAATCAAAAACATACATAACTACAGTTGCACATGCCAAAATGTACTTAAAGCAACGGCATATGGTAATAAATGTAAATCCACAACCAACGACAAGAAAGAATTGTGTTAAAAATGCAACCACTATTGTTGCTATTGCGCAAACCACAACAAGTATGTTCAGTGGAACATTAACTTGAATTGCAGGTTTTTTTGCCTCGGTTTGTTTAACTTCGGCATTCTTTTCTTCTTGTTTTGCTTCCTCTTTTGGGGCAGCCTCTTTTGCGTCCATATCTATGACATCTTCTTGTTTGTCCTCTGCCATAACATCCTCCTTAAATAGATTAATTAATTATACCTTATTATACAAATTTTGGCAACATTTTTATTCCATTATTAATGATTTTCTAAAATATTATTATCATTTGTTGTGGTTTGTGTTTGAGTGGTTGGCAGTTTGCGAGAACGCGATCTATCCATAAGATAATTCCATGTGTTTTGGCCTACTATTCCATCAACAGTCAAACCATTTTCGCGTTGAAAATCTTTGACTGCATTTTCGGTGTTAGTGCCAAATATTCCATCAATATTGCCAACAGGATAAAGAAAACTGTACAGTTTTTGTTGCAGATACCTTACCTCTGCCCCATAGCTGCCTTTTTTAAGAACTCGGGCTGTTGGGTTTGTAAGATTAATTTTATTCCAAGTGTTTGGTCCTACTACTCCGTCATCTATTAGGCCATTTGCTAGCTGAAATGCTTTGACGGCATTTTGCGTGTTTGTGCCAAACACACCATCTACGCCACCAACATTGTACCCCTGAACTTGCAATACAAATTGCAAATATCTAACAAACCTTCCGCGACTGCCAAAACGCAAAGTGGGAAAATTCATGTCCTTAATCTCAACATAATTAACATTAAAAAATTTGCACACACCTTTGCAAGTAGCCCTGCCAACTGTGTTTATATGGTCGGGGTCTAACATAAGTTTTGCTTCGTTAAAGTTTGTCATAAAGCCAGCCTCGACAAGTGCTGCGACAGTACGCACATTTGTAAGCACACCTACATCAAGTGTTTTTACTCCTCGCCCATTAAGGCTTGTATCTGCCAAAACCTCGTCATAAACATCTTGTGCTAGTGTTTTGCTACGCTCGGCATAAGCATTAAAGGGTGAATAAAAAGTTTCTAGGCCGTTTGGCGCACTAAAGGCATTTGGGTCACCAAAAGCGTTGTACGCAAATGTAACCAAACAACTTGGGTTTGCCCTATTAACCGCTGCCACACGCGAACTTACCGATATGTCCTGGCGATTGGGCTTGACATCAAAAATAAAAAACCCAATACGCAAACAATCTGCCAAAAAAGCATTTTTGCATGCATAATTCCATTCGTTCTCATAAATTTGTCTGTTAATGTATGGCATATTGGGTGTACGCTTACCCGGAGTTGGCGGATTGATGCCATGTTCGTCATTTCCTGCTATTAAATAATTTTCTGGACTGTTTGCCATAAAATCCTCCTTTTGTTAGTAAAATTATTTATGACAAACAAGGGTGATTTTGTGCACAAAAACAAAAAATAGCCAAACGGCTATTCTACAAAATCTTGTGGGTCAAGCACAACATCGGTTGGCATATTGTCAAGTTCTTTTAATACATCTTTGACATCAACGCCGTGCACTTCGCATGCCTCGGCTATTGTTTCCATTTGTGACACAAAACAGCCAACACAATGCATGCCAAAGCCCAAAAACACCGCCTCGGCATTTGGGTTTAGGGCAAGGGCCTGACCTATTGTCATATCTTGGTCATATTTTATTTTTTTTGATTTACTCATTAGTTGCTCCCATCTTGTTTGTTATTTAGTTTTATTTTTGTTGGTCCGTCTTCCATAATGTCAACACGGCTTGTGTCAGTGCCAAGTGTTTTGTTTATTTCGTCTTGCACTTGTTGAATGTTTTCATATTTTTTGCGAACTTTTACTTTTTGTTTTACTTCGCGCTCGTATCCTTCATCTTCTTCTTCAAAAAACGGCTGATTATCTGCATTTTGTGCTACTTGATTTGAATTAAAAATTGGTTTGTCTTGTTGTTTATTAATTGGCTGATTAAGATTTAATGTGCCATCACCCAAAACGGCGTTTGTGTCTATTGTTGTGCTAAAACTAAATGGCATTTGCTCGCTTTCTTTTGAAATTTGCTCGTTAACCTTTCCAAAAAACTTGACATTTTGCGTATCAACATTATCAATAATTAGGCCATAATGATTAAAGTTTTCGTTTAATTTATTTAGCAAAAATTGATTGATGGTTTGCTTGTCTGCAAATTGGCGTGGGTTGTAAAAATCGCTAAAAAGAATGCTGTCATACATTTCTTCATTAATAAATCTGCTTAAAACCCTTTCGCCTTGACCACTAAATAGGTGCCCATGCTCGAGAAGCATAAGTGATAAAAACTTGGCTACATCTACAACATGAAAACTAAGTATGCCATTAATACCAACCTTGTATTTACCGTACAACTTACTTTTTACGGGAACACGGCCTGTGTGCCAAGGAAAATCTAACACCTGCCCCAAATTGACATAATAAAGGTCACACTTAAATTTTTGTGGCAATTCAACAGTCACTGACGAGCCTTGTTTTTTAAGTTTGCCTTTGTGCAAATTTAGCACTTGAGTAGTATTGGGCAGATTGATAAGGCTTAATTGATGTGCACCAGCAGGCAAAACATCACGAGTTTTGCCTTTTACAACAATTGCAGCAGCCCAACCATCATTTACAACAATGTTGTGCCCAATATTTACTGTATAATAGGTATTTGACACAGGGTGTATTACCGCGTTGCTAAATTTATCGGGCAAAGACACTGTGTCATCTCTTTTGAAAAAATCAATTATTCCCATACCCTACTTCCCCTTTTTGACATAAATTTTATCACAAATTTCCAAAACAAACAACAATACGACATAAATATTAAGTCACAAATTTAATTTTTTGTGCGTATACAAAATAAATTATTGTAAAAAACACGGAGGTTTGTATGCAATTATCAAATATTATTGGACTGCCCGTATATAGTATTTATGAATGTGAATATGTTGGGTATGTCTTAAAAGGTATTTTTAATCATTCGTTAAGTAAAATTAATAATCTTGTAGTCGAAGATGACGAAAACGAAATTGATTATACTATTAATATACGCAATATATACAAAATTAATAATGACTGTATATTAATTCGCAATAAAACAAAATTAAATGTTAGTTCCACCCAAGACAACAGCATAATAAACAATACAATATTAACTCTTGAAGGCCAAAAAGATGTCGTAAAAGATGTTTTGCTTGATGATAATTTTTGTGTTCTTTCAATACAAGGTAAAAAACTCTCTTTTAATCACACTGATATTTTGTGCAAACAAAATGATATAATTATGCTAAAATCTAACAATCAAAATATAAAACGGAAAAACTTTAGGCCAAGGCTTAAGCATATCCCAAATGTTAAAGAACAGACCACACAACCAGTATCAATTTTGGATAACATCGCTCACCCAACCCCAATAAAAGCAAATAATGTTGTAAACATAATAGGAAAACATTTAAGTGATAATCTTTATTCTAGACAAAATGAAATTTTGGCAGTTAAAAACTCGGTCATAACACAAAGTACTATTAATATTGCAAGACAGTTTAATGTGTTTAATCAGTTGATTGCCCTTGCAAAATAAAAAAAGACTTGAATTTCAAGTCTTTTTTGTATTATTTTTTGACATTTGCAATATCTTTTAAGATGTCTGCAATGCGTTTATTAATTTTTGCAATTTCCTCATCACTTGCACCTCTTGCTTTTGCGTTCTTGACCTCAAGTTTAAGGTTGTCAATCTCGCGAGTAAGTGCAACTATATCTTTTTTGTTAGATTTTTTTGCAGTTTCTTTCTTTGCTGCGGGTTTTTTCACTGGAGCCGCTTTTTTCTTTGGCTCGGCCTTTGGCGCTTCTTTTTTAGCTGCTGGTTTTTGTGCGGCCTTTGTTGGCGTAGCGCTTGCTTTTTTGGCTGGCGCTTTTGCTTTTGGTTGTGGCTTTGCCTTTGTTGTTGTTTTTTCTTTTACCGCAGGTTTTTGTGCTGCTTGCTTTGGTGCTTTTTCGGTAGTTTTTGCAGTTTTTGTTGATGCTGCCTTTGACTTGGTTGCCTTTTTGGCTGGTTTTTTGGCAGCTTTTGGCTTTTCGTTATCCATTGAGTTGAGTGTTTGGTCTATTTGATTGCGCAACTCTTCTCTTTGTTGGTTAAGTTTTTGGTTTTCTTCTGCAATTTGTTTTTGCAAATCTAACAAATCATTTGTTGTGATTGGGTCACTGCCCTTTGTTTGTTCTTGCGAATCATCAAACAGTGGTTTGTACTCATCATAATCTTGCGTAACTGTGTCGTTATTATCATATGATGTGATGTCGTCATTATCGGTTGAATACTCTGGCTTGAGGTTGCCAAATTCGTCATAATATTGAGAATAATCAATCAAGTTGCCATTTTCATCATAGAATACGGCGTTGCCGTTGTCATCATTGTTTTCTTCGTTTTGAGAATAATCTATTGCATTGCCTTGGTCGTCATAATATTGACTATAATCGCTTGTGCTATCCCCTTCAGCAACACCTGTTGTTGTGCTCATAAGGTTTTGTTGGTCTTGTGCATCTTGTGTGGTTGCATAAGATACTTCACCATTTTGCTCGATCGAATATTCGCTGTCATCATTCGTTGACTTTTTGCGTTTGTCGCCTTTTTCTTGTCTGCCACCAGATTTTGATAACTCCATCTTTAGGCTTTCAATTTCGATGTCTTTTGTTTTGATTGCAGTATCACGAACATCTAACTCTTTGTCAAACTCTAACAACTTGTTCTTAAGTCTGTCAATTTGAAGTTGATATTTGTGAATATCCTCGGCACAAGAGTTAACAACTTTTTGATAAATCTCGTCATACAAACGACCAGCAAAGTTGTTGTATTCGGCCTTAAGTGCTGACTCGACATCATGTTTGCCTTCGTCAATCTTTTCTTTGCGTTTTTGAATTTCAACATTAAGTGCATCTTGTGCGGTCTTTTCTTTCTCAAGACGGGTTGCAAGGTCTTTTTCAAGAGTTGTCTTTTTGTCACGCTCTTGTCTAATTTGACCCATAGTAAAGTTAATTTCAACCTTGTTGGTTTTCTCGGCCAATTCTTTGTCAAGACGCTCGAGGTTTTCGTTAATGGCTTGCAATCTCTTGTTGGCCTCACGCTCGATGTCTTCCATGTTTTTGGTTGTGGTGTCTTTTTGTTTTTCAAGACGGTTAATTTCGGTTTGAATATCAATCTTTTCAAGCAAGAAGTTTTCAGATTCGGAAACAGCACGCTCGATAAGTTGTTGACCGTTTACGCCAAGCTCATCAAAGTCATATGGGCTGTGCTCGACCTCGGCGCGTCTTGCACGCTCGAGCAACCTTTGCTCTTCGAGTGCCTTCTTCTCGAGATATTCACGAAGTACCGGGATACCAGCATCAATCTCTTTGCGAGTAAACAACAATTCATAATCAACATAATCTGGCAATGTGCTGCTTGCTTTGTCAATATTGCGGGCAAAGTTTGTAAATACATCATAAAAGTCGGTGTTAAGATATTTGTACCTAAGTTGCAAGACCATTATGTACAAAAATCCCGCAGCCAAAACTACGCTTGGGGTGATTACACAATTTGCAAACACTGCAATTAAAGAACTTGTTGATGTAGCCGGATTAACAACTGCAACCATAAGTGAAAACATCAAACCAAGTGATGCAAGAATGATAGATATGTATTTCATTTGATTGCGCATTTGCAAAAATGCACTGTTGCCCAAAGGACGCTTAACGCAGTATTCGAGATTGAGATATCTACTTGGGCTGCCGTCACGCTCAAGCATAAACAACTGCCATCTATCACGAACACGACGAGGCAACTTTTTCATCAAATTGTTAAAAGCTACTATATTGTTGTCATTAACTGTTGGGTGCTTTGAAAGATAATTGTTAATCTTTCGAATAACACGCATGCAGCGTTCTTCGTAAGACCACAACAAACCAATGGCACTTACAACAATTGTAAACAACATAATACCTGCAAACACATAAAGCAAAATGCTATAATCAATGCTAGCAACTAATGAACTAAAAAAATCTAGCAAAGAATTTGCACTGCTTGCTTCACTTTCTGCAAGTGTTGAAGTCAAAAAAAACATATCTTACTCTCCTATTTTTACAACATTCTTGTCTATTTTTGTACTTTAATTATATTAATACGCAAATAATTTGTCAAACAATAATTGGCTTTTCTTGCAAAAAAGAGTAAAGAATTTTTTTGTCAACTTTTTTGTTTAATGCTTTTGCGGTGGCAAAGGCATAACAATGCAATTGCATAGCATATTTTTGTTTTAATTTTACAGCATTTTGAATGTTTGTTAATTTATAATCTACCACTGTTGCGCTGTCGCCTTTTATCACTATCAAATCTACAACTCCTTGCACAAGAATTTTGTCTGTTATCATGCTGTTTGTAAGCACATTGTGTGGTACATACATCATAAACTTTTGCTCTCGCAAAACCCTGTCTGCACCATTTATTAAAGGTCGCAAATTTCTCAAACATGATAATATCTTTCCACAATCTAGTTGTTTTAATTCATTAACATCTATTTTATCGCTTAAATATTCATAAATTTCTTGTGGCGAATCAAGATTAAAATCAATAAACTGCATGGCATGATGATAGGCCGTGCCAAGTGTTGACGAGGTGGCAAAATCTTTTTGTTCGGTCAAACCAAATTGAACTGTCTCTTCGTGAACATTTGTAATATTATCCGCTTCTTGCTCATTAAGGCTGGTGACGCTATTTTTAAGTCCTATGGTCGTAGATTGTTGATATTTGTATTCAAATTTCGCAAAATCTTGCATTAACTGCTCAAAATTGGGCACATAATCCCCCAATTTGATAGGCTTAGTCAATAATTCGGAGTTATTAAATATATGTTGGGCTTGTGGATAAACATTAATGTTGTACATTTCTTTTTTGTTGCCATTTCGTACATCAACAGCACTGACCACACTTTTTAGTCCTATATGAAGGTTACCACTTACCTCATGCAAGGCAGAAAGCACAAGTGACAAAAAGTTGTTTGCCAAAATCAAATCATAAGTGTTAAGGCTTGGCACAAACTTCTCAGCATCAATGCTGCCTATTAAGTAAAGATGATTTTTTGCGCGTGTCATTGCAACATACAAAAGCCTTAAGTTTTCGGCAAGTGCCCTTTCTTGCAATTTTAGTTTTATGCCGCTGCGTGACAAAGTTTTGCGTTTAATTCGCGTAGCATAATCATAACAATACAAACCAATGCCCAATTGGTCATAAAACACAATTTCGTCTTGCAAATTTGTCTTTACAAACTTTTCGCCAAGTCCCACCAAAAATACAATAGGATATTCTAGTCCCTTACTGTGATGCATTGTTGTTACATGCACAATGTCGCCACTTGTGACATCTTCTTTTGGGATAGATAATGTGTCACCATTTGATTGCACAAATTCGATAAACTGACACAAATTTGTGTTGTACGAACGATTTATAAAATGATTAATAAACAGCGTCATGTTGTACACTCGGTGCTCGCCTTGTGGTAAGAGTGAAATAATTGCCTCAAGATTGGTTTGTTGAACAAAATGATTTAGGCAATCATATACTGTGCCATTTATTAAAATTTGCCTGCTTACATCTAACATGTCATACAGTTTGTTAAGTTTATTTAATAACTTGGCGTCTTTGACATAAGGCAAACACTCGTAATAATATTTTTTATCCGCTGCACTTTGACGAATGGCATACAATTCTTTTTCGCTTAAATTAAATACTGGGCTTGACAAAACAACAACAAGCGCAACATCGTCTTGATAATTGTTAATAAGTCTTAAATAATTGTACAACAATTGCACTTCGTATGTGTCAAATATGTCATCTTCGCCAAAATCTTCAACCGGCACTCCGCGTTCTCGCAAACGAGCAAGCAAGGTTTGCACAAAGCTGCTGCGGTTGCGACACAAAATTGAAATGTCACCAAAATTAATATCTCGCAAACCGCCATCTTTGCCAAGTTTTGCATCAAAAATTTGCTTTTGATTGTTAAGAAGTGCAAAAATTTTGTCCGCAATAATGTCGGCTTCGCTTTTTGGAGAGTCTTTATCTTCAACAACTTCCATTTCGGCTTCTTTAACACTATATACCTTTGTCGGTTTAATCTTTTGGTCTTTATCTTCTTTGTGGGTGTTTATGATATCAATTTCGACACAAGGAAGGCCATTCTCTACCAAAAATTGTTTGTCCGATGCCATAAGGCTTGTATTTAGATAATCTACCCCAGCGCTTTTTGTTGTCATTAATCTACTAAAAACAAGGTTTACAAAATCTAGCACTCGCTGATCACTGCGAAAATTGCAGTTAAGAAAAATGGCTGACTTGTGGTCTTTGTCTTTTTGATAATCGTTTGTTTTATCCAAAAAAATTTGTGGCGTAGTATTTCTGAACCCATAAATACTTTGCTTAACATCGCCCACCAAAAACAAATTTCCTTCTGTTTGCACACAAGAAATAATGTGCTCTTGTATATCATTTATGTCTTGATATTCATCAACAAATACCGCATCAAAACTAGATTTTATCTCATTTGCAATATCCTCATGAGATAATATTTGCATGCACAAATGCTCGAGGTCCGAAAAATCAACCGCGTTTCGCTGTGCCTTTAATTCGTCATAACGCTTTTCGAATCGTTCGACCAAAGTAAAAATACCTTGCATAACCTGTTTGTTTGATTGCAAATCTTCTTGCAAAACTTTTTGATCTTTTGTTATGCAATACTTTTCGCGAAAGTCACTTAATTCTTTGCTAAAAGCTTTTTTTGTCTCCTGAAACTCGCTTTTAAGGGCCTCGTACTCTTTTTTGACGCTTGGCACATCAGACAAAGATGACATAGGACCAAACAAAATCTTTAACATTTCGTCAAAAGTTTTTGCTGCGGATAAAATAGTGGCAACATTTTTACATTCTGTTGCACCTTGCGCTAGTTGCGCGCACCCTGCTTGCTGACTTGCAATTTCTATTTCTTCAAAAACATTGACATAATATTTACACCTTGACGCAATGTGTTCTTTTATAATTTTGCAAAATACATTGTTGTCAAGATTTGTATCATAACTTTGCATGATTTTTGAATAAAATGTTTGTACATCTGCCAAGTTCTTTATATAAGAATAAACACGCAATATCATATCACGCAATTTTTTGTTGTTTCGTTTGTTGTCATAGATATACAACAAATCAACAATTCCGGGTTCTTCGGCACGCTCGGCCTCACGCAAAATATCATCACAAGCACGATTGTATAAAATTGCTGTGTCTGCTTCTTCAAGTATCGAAAAACTTGTGTCAATGTCTAACACATAAAAATACTTTGCAATTATG
>JAFTCZ010000064.1 GCA_017454425.1 Clostridia bacterium
ATAATGGGTTAGAATATCCAAAAGGAGAAAAACATGACCACAAAAAGTGTTTTTTTGACCATATTGTTTAGTGCAATTGCTCTTGCAATATCGGGGGCGCTTGTTATTCTTGCGCTTTCTCCCGAGCCTTATGTTCCAAGCAGTGAGACATTAAATGCCGAGATGGTAGATGAAACGGTAGACCTATCAAGCATGCCAACTTTGGTTGGCGGAAGTGTTGTGCAAGGCGATGTTGAGACGACTGAGGGCGCATATTATCGCACAATAACTGCTACCGCAGATAGTGGATATACTTTTGGCTATTGGCAAAATGGAACAACAAAGCTGTGTGGTGATGTATCAATCACTCTTTCATCTAGCACTGTTGACGGATTAAATAATTTGGTTAGGGCATGCACACCAATATTTGTTGCAAATGCAAATGTCGAAGAAATTGCTGACATGACAGACTTTACCGGAATTTTAATTCGTGACATCAACAACAACACAACAGAAGGAAAGTTATATAAGCTTACTGCGGACATTGCAGATTATTCGACTGTTGGCAACATAACATTGCCTTTGGGAACATTTAGAGGAATTTTAGATGGAAACAATCATTCTATTGGCAACATCTACATTAATGGTGCCGGAATGTTCGAGGCGCTTGATGGTGCTGTTGTTAAAGATATTATCTTAAATGGCTCTATTAATTCAAGCAATCCTTATTCGGGCGGATTGTGCGGAAGCATAAATAACAGTTTGCTTAGCAGATGTTTGTCACACTTATATGTGGGCAACACAGCAAACAATGGTTGTGCCGGAGGGCTTGTTGGTGTGTGTTCTTATTCTAGTGCTCGTTCGATGATGTTTAGTTGTGGGTTTTATGGCACAATAAGATCAAAAACCGCAGATCAAATGATTGGCAGCAATGCAAACTTTGATGCAACCGGAGTAAAAACTTGTGCAATATTCAAGCCAAAATATAATGGGGCAATTTATGAAAATTAATTGCTCTTTTTATTTTCAAAAAATTTGCATTTTCGTGCGCTTTTGACATAAAATATGCACTTTTATTCTTGCTAAGCATGTATTATTTTGTTAAAATATACAAAGAGGGGCAGGTATGAAATTTTGGGATTTTTTGGTGCAAGATATGCAACATTTTGACATATCTAGCGGCACGGCACAAAAGACAACCCCCAAAAGGGCATCACAAGATTTTTTTAATACGCTTAAAAAGCCAGACAAAAGCGTTGCTTTGCTTCAGCCACAATGCTTTGAAGACATAATTTCTTTTGTAAATTTTGTATCGGGCAATCGCTCGGCGGTTGTTGATTTTAACAATCTTAATAATGCAGACACATTAAGGTGCATCGATTTTGTCAGCGGGGCGGTTTGTGCACTTCATGGCAAAATGGAAAGCATTTGTGCTGGTGTTTATTTATTTGTCCCAAATTGCACAAAATTAATGACACAAAAAAGGAAAAAACGAACTAATGAAAAATAAATGGTGGTATTTTTTGGCATTTTTGTTACTAGTGTTAGATATGGTCACAAAATACATAACAGACGGAATTGACATAACAGGCACAAACATTTTTATTAATTTTATTTCTGTTCACAATGTTGGTGCAAGTTGGGGTATGCTTGCGGGGCAACAAATATTGTTTATTTTGTTGGCAATAATTTTTGTTGCAGGTCTTTTGTGTTATGACATTTTATCCAAAAAAGACAACAACGAAAACGGCTGGTTTTTTGTTGGGTTCAATCTTATACTTGCCGGCATAATAGGCAATGCAATTGATCGCATTGTGTTTGGGTATGTACGAGATTTTATTTCTCTTGCCTTTATGAGTTTTCCGGTATTTAATGTTGCGGACATTTGTCTAACTGTTGGTACTGTTTGCATAACTATTTGGTTGATATTTTTTTATGGCAAAAAGTCAAAAAATACAAAGGAAAAAGAAATATGAAATTAACAGTAAAAGAATTATCTTCAAAAACAAGGCTAGATGTTTATTTGTTAGAACACCTGAAAGATACAACTCGTAGTGCAATTAAAAAATTGATTGAAGCTGGCAACATAACATTAAACAAAAAAATTGTTAAGGCAGGCACCGAACTGCGCACAGGTGACGAAATAGAGCTTGTTTTGCCAAATCCTATTAATACAGATGTTGTGCCACAAGATATACCACTTGATATTGTCTATCAAGATGATGATTTGCTTGTTATTAATAAAGCACAAGGAATGGTTGTGCACCCAGCAAGCGGGAACTATCAGGGCACACTTGTTAATGCGCTTTTGTATTGCGTTGACAATTTATCAAGCATAAATGGCGAAATTCGCCCGGGTATTGTTCATCGTTTGGATAAAGACACATCAGGACTAATGTTGGTTGCAAAAAACGATTTTGCACACAACAATTTAAGCCAACAAATATCGCACAAAACTTGCACGCGAGAATATTTGGCACTGTTAGAAGGCGTTGTAAAAAAAGACGAAGGACAAATTATCACACATATTGGGCGCGACCAACACGATCGCAAAAAAATGGCAGTTGTGCCCGATATGCTTGGCAAAGAGGCAATCACACATTATTGGGTTGTGCACAGATATGCACATTATACTCTTGTGCGTTTTAGGCTTGGCACGGGACGCACGCATCAAATAAGAGTTCATGCAAAATATATTGGCCACCCAGTTGTTGGCGACCCAATATACAATTCATTAAAAAATAAGTTTGACCTAAAGGGGCAGCTGTTGCATTCTTGCTACATTCAGTTTACACAACCACACACAAACAAAAGTTTAAGTTTTGAAAGCCCGTTGCCAAAATATTTTGAACAAGTATTGCAAAAACTTGACTAAAACAAAAAAATAATTAATACTTTTGATAAGTATTTGGGAGGTAAATATGGCAAATTATGGATTAAGAAAAGTCCTCAATTTTTTGGGTTTTGCTGCTACCATGCTAATAAGCATAGCTATGATTCTTGCGCTCATTGTTAATGGCGCAAGTGGGGGCGGTATTGCGGGCCTGAATTTGAGAGGGGCAACAATTTCAAATATTATTGTGTTTGTTGCCAATGTTTTTGCATATTTTATCACAATTATTGCAGGGTTTAATTATGCCCGAAGCAAACGAAGTCTTTGGTATATGATTGCCCAAATTGTTGCAACACTTGTTATTGTTGTGTTGATTGTTTTATGTAATGTATTGTGAGGTAATAAATGCGAAAAAGCATAATATGCAGCATAGTTTTTTTGCACTTGCTGTTGTTTTTTTGGCTTTGATAAGTGTTTGGCGACCATTTTGTTTGTTTGCTAGTTTTTGTTTTTTATCTGGCGTAAGTATTCCTACATACATAGTGTTAGTAAATTATACACGATACAAAAACGGCCTAAAAGAACAAAGATTTGTTGATGCTTATTTATATGCCGAAGAACAGCAAAACGAAAATAAAATAAAAGATTTTAGATATGACAAAAAAACCGAACGCAAATTAAAATATACAAAATATAACAATTTTACAAGTGTTTTTGCGCTTTGCATTGTGTGGGCAATGGCACTTGTGCTATTTATTGTGTCAATCAAAATTGTGTTTTTCTAATAAAAAGGTGAATACAAACTATTCACTTTTTTGTTTTTTTGTGATATAATTATCTTTATCATTACGATATAGGTATAAGGAGATATTTATGTACACAGTAAAAAAACCAAATAACACAACGGTTGAAATCAAGATTTCCGCTGACAAAAAAGAGTGGGAAGAGGCTGTCAAGCGCGTATACGAGCGTACAAAAGGCAAATATGCAGTTCAGGGTTTTCGCAAAGGTCATGTGCCACAAAAAGTTATTGAAAAAACTTATGGTGACGGAGTTTTCTTTGAGGACGCTTTTGCAGATCTTGCCGAAGATGCCTACCGCAAGGTTTTGGCCGAAGACGAAAATATTCGCCCATACGGCGAGCCAAGCCTAAAGTTGGATAAATTTATTGAGGGTAAGCTAGAAGGAACACTTACAATAACTGTTATTCCACCTGTCAAACTTGGCAAGTACACAGGCCTTGAGGTTAAGGCACATTTAGCCGAGTTTAACGAAGACATGGTTGAGCACGAGTTAAAACACGCACAAGAAGAAAATGTCAAACTTATTGACAAAAAAGGCGAAAGCGCCATAGGCGATGTAGTAACAATTGACTTTAAGGGAAGCATTGATGGTGTTGCTTTTGATGGCGGCACAGCACAAGATTATGACTTGCACCTAGGCTCAAAAACCTTTATTGACAACTTTGAGGATCAACTTGTTGGCAAAAAAGCAGGTGACAAAGTTGATGTGCGTGTTACATTCCCAAAGAATTATAATGCACAAAACTTGGCAGGCAAGCCTGCGTTGTTTGAGTGTGTAGTAAAAGCAGTTAAATCTCGCAAATTGCCAAAAATTGACGATGCACTTGCAAAAGAAGTTGCAGACATTGACACCCTAGAAGACTGGAAGAAAGATATTCGCGAAGCAATTATTAAGGATATCGAGCGTCGCAACAAAAACATAAGCGAAGATGCAATCTTAGATGCAATTGTTCAAAACAGCGAAGTAGAACTTCCTGAGGCACTTGTCGAGCAACAACTTCAAGATGTTATGCAAGACTTAAGTTACAGATTGTCTTACCAGGGCATTTCTTTAGAGGATTATGCAAAATATTCTGGCACAACAGTTCAACAAATTCGTGAAGAGCGCCGCAAAGATGCGCTTCGTATTGCAAAAATGCGTCAAGTACTCGAGGCAATTGTTAGGACCGAAAAACTAACTGTCGAAGACAAAGAACTAGATGCCAAACTTGCTGAATTTGCTAAAATGGCTAATAAATCTCTACAAGAATACAAAAAAACCATTGACCCGCAACGCATAGATTATATGTATAGTGATATACTTATGTCCAAGGTTATGAACATATTGACAACAAAAAACACCATAGTTAACAAATGCGAATGTGGTGAGGATTGCGAATGTCACAATCATGACCACGAGTGTGAGTGCGGTGAGGATTGCGAGTGTCACAAAGAAAAAAAGACAACAAAAAAAGCAACTGCCCCAAAGAAAACAACAGCAAAGAAAACCACAACAAAAACAACTAAATAAAAAATACAAAAGAAACCAAAAATTTTTAGGAGGTTTCTTTTTTTGTTAATTCCAACAGTAATAGACAAAACGGATAAAGGTGAATGTGCTTATGATATTTATTCTCGTCTTTTAGATGACCGAATAATTTTTATAACAGGCGAAATTAATGACATGGTGGCAAACACTGTTATTGCACAAATGTTATATCTTGAAAGTAAAGCGCCAAAATCAAGTATCAGCCTTTATATTAATTCGCCGGGCGGCGTATCACAAGCCGGGCTTGCAATACTTGACACCATGAGGTTCATAAAATGTCCCGTAAGCACAATTTGCATAGGTTTGTGTGCATCTGCTGCCGCGCTTTTGCTTGCGGGCGGGCAAGCGGGCAAAAGATTTTGTTTGCCAAATTCAAAGGTGATGATTCATCAGCCCTGGGGAGCAGTGCAAGGGCAAGTGACCGAAATTGAAATATATTATAAAGAAGGCAAAAAAGACCGCGAAACTTATGCAAAATTATTATCACAATTTTGCAATAAACCCCAAGATGTTGTCAACAAAGATATCGAGCGTGACAATTATATGACCCCAAGCGAAGCCCTAGAATATGGCATAATTGACCAAATTTTATCACCACAACGCACAAGGAGGGAAAAGAAATGACCAATACTTTTTGTGCTTTTTGTGGCAAGTCACACAACGAGGTTCGAAAACTAATTGCAAGCCCAGACGGCACAACATACATTTGCGACAGCTGTGTTCAAATTTGTCAAGAAATTGTTAGCGAAACAAACTTCAAACGCACGCATAATAATTTTGCTATTCCAACGCCTCAGCAAATAAAACAGCAGTTAGATGAATATATAATTGGACAAGATGAAGCAAAACGCACTATTGCTGTGGCGGTTTATAATCATTATAAAAGAGTTCAGTACAATCTAAACAATCACAATAGTGAAAAAAAGGTAGAACTAGATAAGTCAAATATTTTGCTTATTGGCCCAACTGGGGTGGGCAAAACATTAATTGCTCGTACCCTTGCAAATATCTTAAAAGTTCCGTTTGTTTGCGTAGATGCCACAACACTAACCGAGGCAGGGTATGTTGGTGATGATGTAGAAAGTGTTTTAACAAAATTATACAAAAACGCAGACGGAGATGTGTTAAAGGCCGAAATGGGCATTGTGTATATTGACGAGATAGACAAGATTGCAAAGAAAACAGATGCACGAACAATGACTCGAGATGTTTCGGGCGAGGGCGTTCAACAGGCACTGTTAAAAATTTTGGAAGGCAACATAGTGCACATCACAACAACTGCAGGCAAGCGAATGCCACATCAAGAAACAATTCAAATAAATACACAAAATATTTTGTTTATTTGTGGTGGTGCTTTTGTTTATTTGGACAATATTATTTCATCAAACAATAAAAAACAAAAATTGGGGTTCGAGCACACCCCGCAAAAACAAAAAAACAACCCTAATTTATCTAACACAGCACCCAGCAATTTAATCTCTTTTGGGCTTATTCCCGAGTTTGTGGGAAGATTGCCTGTTGTGGTGGGTCTGCAAGCCTTAAACGAGCAATCTTTGGTTAATATCTTAAATGTACCAAAAAACAGCCTAATAAAGCAATATAAAACTATACTTGGCATGGACGGCATAACGCTAGAGATATCAAGCGAGGCACAACACGCAATAGCAAAAAAAGCAATAAAACTAAATCTTGGTGCAAGGGGACTTCGAACAATTCTCGAACAAACATTATTAAATACAATGTATGATTATCCAAGCACAAAAAATTTGCAAAAAGTTATCATAACAAAAGAAAACATAATATCAAACACCCCGCCCACACTTGTTTATAAAGATCAAAATTTTGGTTCGTCTGCTGATGTGGTAGTAAATGCAAATGGTAGTGTATAGTTGTTAAAAAAGCGTGCAAATTGCACAAAAAACATAAAAAAATAACTGCAAAGTAAGTACTATGCAGTTTTATTTTTTATAAAAACTATTTTAATATATTTTTATTGACAATGCAGTTTTATTTGTATATAATATTAATAGACTGTGTTCGGAGGTAAAAATGGCTGGTAACGATGAGAGTTAATGTTTAATTTACAAATATTTTAGCAAGCCATACTTTGTCAATTTTGGTACGGCATTTTTTGTGACCACAAAATTAAAATATGCTGATGTGGCTCAGTCGGTAGAGCACCACCTTGGTAAGGTGGGGGTCACGGGTCCGAATCCCGTCATCAGCTCCAGTTAAACAGTGCTTGCGCACTGTTTTTTTGTCGCCTTTGCGACAAACGGGTGCTTTGCACCCAACTGTAGCTGGTTGCTATCGCAATCAGCAATTTTTGTCTTCTTACTCATGCGGGCTTGAAGGTAACTGCACCCAACTGTAGCTGGTTGCTATCGCAATCAGCAATTTTGGTCGTCTTTTTTGTGCGTGCCTGAATTTATTTGCATCCAACCGGGGCTGGTTGTATTTTTGTTTTGTGATAAAAGGGTTTGTTTATATTGACAAACATGATGAAAAATTGTAAATTATGTGATATACTTTTTATTAAAAGTAGATTTATCTCGGGGAGAGAGTTATGAACTTCAAACAATTAATGGCGCAAAATATAAAATTAAATGGGGTTGAAACCGATTTTGCAGAATTAATAACCGAAACAACAAACAAAGCAATGGGAGATTATCAACTTGCTAGTTTTAGTTTGGCAAAAATATTAAAAAAATCGCCAATAGATATTGCAAAAGATATTCAAGCAAATTACCCAAAAACCGAGTTTATCGACAAAGTTGAGGCGGTTAATGGTTATGTAAATTTCTTTTTGAACAAAGAATTTTGTGCAAAACAAATACTTGCTGAGATTGACAAAGATGAGTGTTTTGCAAAGCCAAAAGAAAATAGCAAAAAAACCGCGTGCCTCGAATTTAGTTCGGTTAACCTTGCAAAATATATGCACATAGGGCATCTATCTACCACAATGATTGGCGAGAGTTTGTCACGCATTTATGAAGAACTTGGGTATAATGTAGTTCGCATTAATTATGTTGGTGATTATGGCACACCATTTGGCAAGATGACATATGCACACACTCATTGGGGCAGTGACGCCGAGTTGAATAAGCGCGGCATAGATTATTTGCAAGATTTGTACATCGAGTTTTGCAAGCGTGCCGAAACCCAGCCCGAGTTAGAAGATTATGCGCGAGAATATTTCAAAAAAATTAGCGACAAAGATGATGTTGTTTATCCATTATTCTTAAAATTTATTGAAGTATCCAAAATTGAAGTCAACCGAATTTTGACGCTGCTTGATGTTCATTTTGATTCTTGGAAAGGCGAAAGTGCATACAGTGAAGAAATGAACAATGTCATGGCAATGCTTGAGGCAAAAAATTTGTTAATTGACAGTCGTGGGGCAAAAATTGTTGACCTCGAACCTTACAATCTTGGCACTTGCTTAATTCAAAAATCTGATGGCACAAGTTTGTACGCAACCCGTGATATTTCTGCCGCTATTGATAGATACAATACCTATCATTTTGATGAGATGATTTATGTTACGGCTGTTCAACAAAAATTGCACTTTGCACAATTTTTTAAGGTGCTTGAGCTTTTAGGATATGACTTTAGCAAAAACCTAAAGCATGTTTATTATGGAATGTTTTCTTTGCCAACAGGCAAGATTGCGTCACGAAAGGGCAAACAGGCAATACTTGTAGATCTTATGGACAATGCCTACAACAAAGTTATGCAAGTTATTAAGGACCGCAATTTTGATGATGATAAGAAAAAAGAAATTGCACAAAAAATTTCACTTAGTGCATTAAAGTTTACACCACTTAAAAACGAAAGAATAAAAGACACTGTTTTTGATATTGACACAGCCTTCAATTTTGACGGCGACACATCTGCATATTTGCAATACACTTATGCCCGCATTTGCAGTGTTTTGCGCAAGGCAAACATAATTCCAAATGATGTCGATTTTTCAAAACTTCAATCTGACAGTATCGCGCAACTTGTTTTGTTGTTAAATAGATATAACACAACTTTGCAAAAAGCAAAAGAACAGCTCGAGCCAAGCATTTTGTGCAAATATACACTTGATGTGTGCAAATTATTTAACAAATTTTACAATCAAGAGCGTGTACTTACTGATGACAAAAACGAAACAAATGCAAAAATTTATTTGCTAACTAACATCAAAAAAGTGCTGCAACACTTGTTTCATTTAATTTGTATAGATACGATAGAAGAGATGTAAAAACCACCGCAAAATCAGCGGTGCTTTTTTATATCAAAAAATTATAATTGAATAGATAATTCTTTTTTGTTTCTATTTTCTGTTCTTTCAAAAATTGCATTTTTAATATTGTTGTACAATTCTTTTTGTGCAAATTCTTGTATATATTGCCCATAAGGAGATTTTATTTGCCTATTCGCAAGATAAAGCAATTGTTGGGCATCAATAAAACCTTGCTTGTATGCTTCAATGCCCGGGCAAGAAATTATTGAATGCGTGGTAGATTGCATTAATTGAATATAATTGCTAGTTTTTAACAATGTGTCAAAGTTTCCAACATCCATCCAAACCGAATCACTATCCATTATATTAAGCTTACATTCGCCACGCTTGATATATTCGTTTATTACATCTGTTATTTCTAGTTCACCACGGGCAGAGGGGGTGATGTTTGGTGCAATATCTACAACCGAGTTGTCAAAAAAGTAAAGACCAACAACAGCCAAGTCCGATTTTGGTTGAGACGGCTTTTCTTCGATGGCAATAACATTTTTGTCGTCATCAAATACGGCTACGCCAAATCTTTGAGGGTCGGCCACATGATAGCCATAAATTTCGGCACCTTTTGATAAGCAGGCACTATTTTGTGTGCCAACTTCATGATGAAAAATATTGTCGCCCAAAATTAGGCATACATTGTCATCGCCAATAAAGTCTTTTCCAATAATAAACGCATCTACTATTCCGCGCTGTTCATACTGAATTTGATATTGAATGTTTATGCCCAATCTTTTGCCGCTGCCCAGCAAGTCCTTAAATTTTTGATTGTCTTTTTCGTTGGTGATAATTAATATATCTTTTATTCCCGCACGAATAAGAGTAGATAATGGATAATAAATCATGGGCTTGTCATAAACAGGCAAAAGTGGCTTGCTGGCACCAAAAGAAAGCGGAGCAAGCCTTGTTCCGTTACCTGCAACAAGAATAATACCCTTTGTTGTTGACATATCATGTCCTCCCTTTGTGGTTAAATTATATTAGCAAGGCCAAATTTTGGCAAGAGAGTTGAAGCGCAAGCTGTATAATATTAAATTCACAAATTTTAGAGCCAATTCTACTGCTGTGAGAGAGAAAAAACACCACTCTAGTATGAGTGGTAAATGTATTTTTAATAATTTTTATGCAGTTTTTAACAACAAAATGGCTTTATTTTATTATATTTATTCATTATTATGCATAAACATAAACAAAACAGCGAATTATTTTTCGCTGATTTTGTTATCTAAAGTTTTCTTTTGCCAGCCCAATTTGTTGCAGTGTGGGCATCTTATATATCTTGTGCGGCCAAAATGCATAGAAAAAAGCACTTGTTTGTAGGTTGGAATATGCCTGTGTTTGCAATGTGGGCATACATAAAACCCAACATCTTTTTCAATAACCAAACAAAAGTGAATTGCAACACAAAATTGAATAAGCCCAAAGACAATCAATGCAATGCGCACGGCTAATGATAAATTAACATAACTTGCAATGCAAACTAAAATTAAAAATGATATACTGCAAAAATAACCAAGCACCCATTCGAGTGTAAACAAAAACTTGCTTTTTTGATAGTTGTCATTTTGCAGTGCAATAATATTTTGCTCGGCGTGAGTTTTGTATTCGCTTTCATTAAGTTTTTGCCCAGATAATAATTCGTTTGCGCTAATATCAAGAATTTTGCATAATGGCAAAACAAGTGAGGTGTCCGGAAAGCCGTTTCCACATTCCCATTTTGAAATTGTTTTTTCGCTAACTTCCAACTTTGTGGCAAGTTGTGTTTGTGTTAAATTTTTTTCTTTTCGTTGTTCTTTGATAAACTGACCAATCTTAATTAAATCCATAATAAAAGTCCCCCCATATATTTGCATTATAGCATAAAAATTTTTAATTTACTCCCACGAAGCGTAGGAATAACCATTTTTTTGTCTATTGTAAGTAGAAAAGTGAACATTTTTGCAATCTTGAATGTACAAAAAAGTCCAAAAAGATTGTCTTTGTTATAAAATACTTGAAATTATGCCAAAGTTGTGATAAATTGATACAAACAAACACAAAAGAGAATAGCCTATGAAGTTTTATAAAATTATGTTAAGTTTGTTATTGTTTGTGTGTGCAATTTTCCCATTGTATGCTTGTGATGAACCAGTAGAACTAAATGAAGAAACACAGCAAAAAACAAGTATTCATTTTGAGGACGACAGCGATATTTTGCTTACTTATGGCAAAGAGGGCGAGGATTGTGCAAATTTTGTTGTAAAAGACGGAATGGGCGGCTATTTATTCTCTTATGACCACGATATAATAAAGATAAGCAAAAACAAAATTTTTGCCGTAGGACTTGGCACAACCACACTTGTGGTTTATGACAATAATGCACGAGATAGCATAAATATTACCGTACAAGCATTGCCTTTTTGTGGTGATGATGTCTTTTTGCAAGATATTTATGTTTTTGATATAAATGGTGATGCCAAGCGAGTTTTGGTAAACAATTTGAACAGTGATTATGGTTATGACATTTTGTACAGCACGCAAAGTGATATTTTTGATGTAGATAATAGCGGAATGATTACACCAAAAAAGTGTGGCACCGGCATACTTAATGTTAAACTTGTAAATGGCTTAATTAATGGAGTGTTGCAATATACAACACTAACAACTGTTGTTAATGTTGTAAATACACCAACATTGGATATTTCGTTAACCGACAGCCACAATAATTTGCTTGATTGTGTCAACAACCAATATGTGTTGCATGCAATGCCGGCCGGCAGTCAATACAATGTTTTGGTTGAATATTATGACGACATAAGTTCGGCATATTGTACAACTAATTTAAGTTTTATCAGTTTGGGAGATAAAACAATTGTTAATCACCAAATAATACAACCAATTGTGGTTAATCAAAAAACCAATTTTGATGTGCAATATGCAATAAATTATTCGGTTTATAATTGTGACACAATTATTTATTCACAAACAATAAATGTTGCAGTTTTTGAATATATACTAGATTTTGATATAGTACTAACCAATACCATAAACCAAAACACACTTACATACACGAACAACACCTTTAATCTGTATCTATTAAAAGATAATTTAACCGCAAAAGTAGATGCTGCACGAGATGGTATTTATCAAGATATTAATATTGCCATAAACACGGGGGCGGATACCGACGGGTTGTACACAACAGAGATTACTGATAATAACAATTTTGTTAGTGGTAGCAATAATCAATATTTTGTTCGTCCAACACAAGTTGGGAATATGACTTTTGTGTTTACAGCAATAAATGGTGGTTATCAAAAGACATTTAACATAGTTGTAAACAATTTAAGCATAAATAGTGTAAGTTTTTGTGAAATCGAAGAAACCGTGAATGTTGACGAAAATTTGGGTATTGCACCATCAATTAGCCCTGCATATGCGCCCGTTGTAATTCAATATGTTTTTGACAACAATTTTGTTAGTATTCAAAACGGGGTGCTGACCACTATTGCGGCAGGCAATACAGATGTTGTGGTAAGCGTAGGCTGTTTTTCAAAAACATATCACATTAGTATTATTGCACAAACACAAATTGGTATTTATGCAACAACGCAAGGCATAGATGGTTTTGATGGACTTCGCATTAATTATCAAATAGGTGACGGAACAGATTTTGCCCCTTACAATCAAGAAGTGCAAGTCGTTATTTATGCGCAAGATAATAGTGTGTTGGTGGCAGATAATGTCAGCATAATTGTAATTATTCAAAACCATGCCATTGAAATTTATGTTGCACCAAGTGTTAATTATTTTAGGGCTGTTTTATACAGTACCGAATATGATATTTATTCTTCATTTTTTGTTTGGACCCGTGATTAGTTTTTGGTGTTTTGTATTTTTAGATTTTCGCTTTTTGTTATTTTGTATGCAAAAACATTTTTTAGGTTATACTAAATAACAACAAAATTATATATTTTATATAAAATTATTTGCAAAAAACTAAATAATTTGGTACAATTTTACATAATTTGGAGGGAATAATATGGTTTCTTTGGACAAAACGAAAGAAAACGATGCGTTATCAATGGACGGCGTGCAGTCTGTTGAAACAATTGTTAACACATTAACAAATAGAACTCAACCTGTTATTGTTGCCCGTGAAATTAATCCAAAATTTAGATATACCATAGAAGATATGTATCAAAATGAACTTATTCATCAAAAGGCCCAGGCACTTGCAAACCTTGACCGCGAAATGGTATTTATTGGTGAACAAATTCAAAAAGCAGACAATGGTGAAGAAGACAAAAATATTTATTACAAAAGAAACAACACCCGCAGTTATTTTGACGAATATGCCGTCAAAGAGATTAATGGTTTGCTAGAAAAATTAAAAACTCACAGTGTATATGTTAAGGTGGATTATACAAACGAAGGCTTAAAACTATCTGCCGAAATTCAGGAAAAAGTTATGCGTGATGGCGTACAACAATTAAAAACTGTTTATGTGCGTCCTGTTGAAATGTCAAAAGACTTGGTAGAAAGCGAAAATGGATACAGGTTAAATATTTCGAAGTTGCGCGATGATGAAGAAGCTTTTCATGACAAGACTGTGATTAAGGCACGAAAAGAGCAGCAAAAAAAGGAAGAAGAAAAAGCTGCCGAAGAAAATGAGGGTGAGGAAGAAAAAGATATAAAAAAGCCCCAGCCAAAAGAAGAGCAGACAAAAAAAGAAGCTAGACAAGAAGTAGAACCCGAGAAAGAGCAAGAGCAAAAACAATTTCAAAAACACGAGCAAAAAGCAAATGATGTTGTCAACAATTTAAGGCAAATAAAAACCGAACCACAAGCACCAGTCGTGGAAGAACAAGATGACACTGATTATGAGGCGTTGGTCCTTGACCAATTGATTAGTGAAATTATTGCGCAAGATAGTGATTTGTACAGTCAAAATTCTTATGCAAAAGCACAAATTCAAAAGCCAACCACAACTGTACTATTTGACGAAAAAGTTGCAACAACCCCAACATCTACTTTTGCCCCAACACAACAAAATGAAACTTTTGGTCAAAAGGTAGACGAACCTCGCGCTTTTAATGTGCAAAACCTAACACAAGCACCAACACAAGCAACACTCATGCAACAGG
Organism: Clostridia bacterium; assembly: GCA_017454425.1. The sequence continues at coordinate 14,555 of JAFTCZ010000064.1, forward strand.
CACAGCCAAAGCCGCAAAAATACAAAATTTGCACCGAACACGAAATGAAGATGGATAATTTTAGGCGTGCAGCAGAAGAAGTGAAAAACAAAATAATTGATATGTATGGCGGCGACAAAACTCGTGCCGAAAAAGACGAAACATATCTCTCTTTGCAAAAGTTTGTCGAAACAACCCTAGAAAAGCAAAGCCAAAACGAAGCAATTGATAATACAAAAATCGATTGGAATGACCCAATGAACACACAAATTTTGCAAAATGATTATCAAAACAAAGTTAGCGCTTTTGCAAAGCGTTATGACGAAAAAACTTTTGACCAAGTTCAAAATCGTGCAAACAATCCGTTTTGATATATAAATAATATTTTGGTTGTAAAAATAAATTAATAGTGATATAATAGCATTATTGGAGGGATAAGAATGGATACTAAACTTGTAAAAAAGATTTTGACTATTGTGGCACTTGCCACTCTTGCAATTGATATTGGCATGTTAATTGGTGCAATATTTGGTCTTAAAATATTTGAAGGTGTATTGTTAAAGATTTTCTTGTCTTCAGCAACATTTACTGTGGCAAGCACTTTTGCAATCACAGCCGTCAGTTATATTCACAAACAAGCAGTTTTGTCAATTATTAATTTGGCTCTGCTAGGAATTTTGACAATTTTGGCACTTATTATTTATTGGCAAGCAATTGCTTTTGCAAGTACATTTGCACGCATTACTGTTAACCTTGCTGTGTTTACCGTTTTGTTCTGCATTCTTGTTGGCATAAGGGTAAAGCTTGACAACAAATATCTTGCACTTCAAATTGTGACATATTCACTTGTTATTGTTGCGGTAATTTTACTTACATTGCTTATTTGGGGTGTAGATTTATTTGGTATAAAAGTTGTTGCACAACTTATTGGTGTTGAATTTTTGGTTGCATTTGCAATGCTTTGTGTAATGTCAATTATGAGTCGTAAGGCATATGTAGTACAGCCTAACGACCCAAGAAATGTTGACATCGAGCACATCAGCATTCCAAAGATTGAATATCAATCTATGAAAGAAGAAATTGAAAGATTAAAGGCAGAAATCAAACAACTTAAAGGCGAATAAAAAAAGGCATTATGCCTTTTTTATTTTTCTATTTTACAATACAATAACCAAAATTCCCAAAATTATCAAGTATGGCACAAACCACCAAAGCTTCATTCGCTTTATGATATTTTGCATAAATTTAATACTAAGGCAAGCAGTCAAAAAAGCAAACACTCCACCAAGACAAAGATAAAGAATATCAGTACCCACAACACTTTCAAAACTATTTGCGCCAACAATTTCATAAATTAGGCTGCCCAGTATTATAGGAACAGACATCAAAAAACTAAAATCAAGCGCATCATCTTTTTGCACCCCCGACATCAATCCAAAAGCAAGGGTTGTTCCGCTGCGGCTAAGCCCAGGAAAGATGGCAAAGGCTTGCGCAATGCCCATTATTGTGCTGTGACCATAATTTATTTTTGCGCACATGCGAGTGCGCCTGTTTGAAGCATCTGCAACCAAAAGCAAAACTGCTGTTACCAAAAAACCTATCCCAACAAACAAGCTGCTTGTTAAATTATTTATTATGAAATCATTAAAAACAAGAACAAAAAGTACTGCAGGCACAGTTGCAATAATTAGGCATAATGTTTGTTTTGAAAAAGGGTGTTTTATCATCTGCCATAATTTTTTGCGATAAAATATGCATACAGCCAACAATGTTGAAAAATGCAAAACAACATTAATAAGTGTGTTGTCAAGCCCCACATTTGCATATTTTTCAATAATCACAAGATGCCCGCTGCTTGATATTGGTAAAAATTCGGTTAAACCCTGAACAATTCCCAAAATCAATATTATCCAAACAGACATATTCGTGCACCAACTTTTTATCTATTTTATGTCCAAAACATATTAAATATACTGCATAACATTGTTTTAAGACGATATTTGCTTATTAAAATGGCTTTGCG
>JAFTCZ010000065.1 GCA_017454425.1 Clostridia bacterium
AGTTCTACAACGCGGTTTGAATAACCCCATTCGTTGTCATACCACGCAACAACTTTTACAAAGTTTTCATTAAGCATAATGCCTGCGCTTGCATCAAATATTGATGAGCGAGGGTCACCGTTAAAGTCGGTAGAAACCACGGCATCTTCGGTGTATCCCAAAATGCCCTTAAGGTTTGTTTTGCTGGCTTTTTCCATGGCTTTGCAAATTTCTTCATAGGTTGTTGGTTTTTTAAGCCTTACTGTTAGGTCAACAACACTTACATTTGTGGTAGGAACCCTAAAAGACATACCAGTAAGTTTGCCCTTAAGTGAAGGAATAACCACTCCAATAAGTTTTGCGGCACCTGTGCTGCTTGGAATTATGTTTGCGCTAGCGGCTCTTCCGCCACGCCAATCTTTTTTGCTTGTGCCGTCAACAACAAGTTGAGTAGCGGTTGATGCGTGAATAGTACTCATAAGCCCCTCAACAACACCAAAGTTGTCATTTAATACTTTTACAATAGGAGCAAGACAGTTTGTTGTGCAACTTGCGTTGCTGACGATTTTCATATCTTTTGATAATTTGTCATCATTAACACCCAAAACAATTGTTGGAGCATCTTTACTTGGGGCAGTGATAATAACTTTTTTTGCTCCAGCATGTATGTGCAAAGAAGCGCCTTCAATGTCCTTAAATTTTCCTGTTGCGTCCACAACAATATCTACATTATTCTTGCCCCAAGTTATGTTTTGAGGCTCTTTTTCTTCGCTAAAAACTATTTTTTGCCCATCAATAGTTAATATGTTGCCCTTTGCAGACACTTTGCCTTTATAAATTCCGTGGGTAGAATCATATTCAAATAAATATTTGGCATAACTTGCGTCCATAAAAGGGTCATTAATTTGCACAAGTTCGACATTTGGGGTAGACATTGCAACTCTGGCAACAAGTCTTCCAATTCTTCCAAATCCGTTTATACCTAGTCTAACTGATTTCATAATATTTACTCCTATTAATTATCTTGTTTTTGTTTTGGTGGCCTGCCACGCTTTTTTGCTGTTGGCGTTGTTGTTTTTGTTTGTTTGTTGTTTTTTGCTTTTGTTTCAGTTTTTGTTTTTGCTTCTTTTTTATTTTTTGCCGCTGATTTTGGTTTTTCTTTATTGTTTTTATTATTGTCATCTTTTGCTTTTGATGACCTTTTGGTTTTCTTTTCTTTCTTTACTGATTTGTCATTGTCATCTTTGTTTTGCTCGGTTGCAAAATATTGCATAAACTCTTGTTGTTGATAAAGATCGCTGTGCGTAAAAGAACTGTTTAAGTGAATAAAAGGATTTTCATCAATATCAAGAGGTATAAGTTCACCTTGCCGTGCGTGAAAAATTTGTTTGCTAATAACAGCACAAAACGCCACACTTAATGCCAACCACAAAACAATTGTAATAAACATCCACAAACTATAAATCCAACCATTAAACATAGGATAAATAAGCATAGCCGCCAAAGTAACTAGCAAAAATATGATCGAAAGTATGCCCAAATAAAAGAGAGAAGTTTGTGATTTTTGCTGACCTACATTAGGTAAGTCATGTACTACTTTTGTTTCGATAAGACTAAATTTTTGTTCGGGGTTAACATTTGTGTGCAACAACTCGGGTTGATGCTTTGGATTATTTAATATCGCATCAATTGCATATTGTCCAAGCAATATAACGCTGCTTTCGCAACAAAGATCGGGCAGCTTTTTCAAAAGTTTTAAGCCAAAACCATATGTTATCATTCCAAGTCTTACAAAGAAAGAGTGCAAAGCATTTTTCCTTTTTCGAACAAAAACATTTTCGCAACCATCTTTATATTTAACAAGCATTTGTTCTATTAAGTCAATATTTGTGTCAATATCTAGGATAAGGGCATTATCGCCTTTTGCACTGTCAAGTCCAACATAAATTTGAGAGTTTTTGTTTGTATCTTCGCCAAGGATAATAAGATTGTACTTTTCATGTTGTGCAACAATTGCTTTTATGTCTTGCAAGGCATTATATTTTGGGGTGGAGATGTAAGTAACATTATATTTTATGTTGTATTTTGCAAGTAAATCAAGCATAGATTTTTGGCGCGTGTTTGCATCATCTATGATTTTGTTTGCAAGTATAATGATAGATAACATAACAGACCTCTTATTTTATTTTATATAGTATATAATTATTTACAAAAAAACACAAACAAATAACAGCACTTTGTCTCAAATTTATTAATTTGTGCAACAGTTTTTTTATAAAGGCATAAAGCAGGGTGGTAGTGTTTATATTTGGGTACTATGCACATTGTACAAAAAGTGCATAGTACTATGTAAATTTTGTTTTTGCGAATAGTTTATTGTATAAAAAGACACAAAAAGTACTATGCACTTTTTTGTTGCACACAACTTTATCGTATATCATACAATATAAGTGTACGGGTAAATATAAGGAGGTTTTTATGTCTTTTTTCTCAGGCGTGGGTAATGATTACATACCTGGACCCATAATGAACAATCCATTAAAAGGCTTGTGTGAAAAAGTTTGTATTCAAGTAAAAAAAGTTTTTGACGCATGTCTCAAACAAGAGCATGTCGAAAACACTAGCATAACTATCACATCATTCAATCCAGAAAATCCAACTTTTCCGCTAACATTTGTTTCGGGGCAATCCAGCACAACACAACAATCATATCTAACCGACCTTGTGGTTACAAGATTTAATGATAGGCCAAATTTTGCTCGCATTTCGGCTGTTGCTAATATGCCACTAGATATTGTTTATACTGATGCAAACGGTGTGCAAGGCGTAGCACAAGGAGTATTATCTTTACCACAAGATGTTGTGTTATTCTTGCCACAACCATCAATTATTCCGTATGAAATTGAGTTGGTTTCTAGTGTTATGATTGCAAATGCGACATTTAACGAAGACGGCACTGCTGTTATTGAGGCTTGTGTATTAATAATCTTAAAGGTTGTTGCCGAAACCGAATTATTGGTGCCAAGTTATGGTTATTGTCACATACCTATGTGTCAAGAATTTTCTCAAAATGTTTGTGATGGATTTTTTGATATGCCGCTTTTTCCATCAACAGCGCCAACTGTAAATGTGCAAAACACAAACAACAACGGATTTGGTTTATTTAATTAAAAATTCATGCTTATCTCTACAAACAGGTATTTATACCTGTTTTTTTGTTTTTCAAATGCAATTTAGTTGCTTTTGTTATATCTTTTGGTTATAATTAATCATAAGGAGAAGTGCCAAATTGAGAGTATTTGCAATAGGTGATTTACATTTAGATAGTGCTGTTGATAAGCCAATGGATGTTTTTGGTCCTGGGTGGGAAGACCATTTTGTTCGCATATGCAACAGTTGGCAAGCAAAGGTAAAAGATGACGATTTGGTACTTATACCTGGTGACATCAGTTGGGGAATGAGGTCTTGTGAGGCTCAGCCCGACCTCGATTTAATTGCTGCCTTGCCCGGCAAAAAGATTATTATACGGGGCAATCACGATTATTGGTGGGACAGTATTTCACGCGTTCGTTCTATGCTGAAGGGTGAGTTTTTTGCTTTGCAAAATGATGCAATAAAAATTAACAATGTTGTGATATGTGGTACAAGAGGTTGGACAGTGCCAAATTCGCCTGCCGAGTTTAAGGATGATGACAAACGCATTTATGACCGAGAGGTTATTCGCATGCAGTTAGCACTAGAAGATATGGCAAAAAAACGCCAAGATGGTGACATCTCGATAGTTATGATACATTATCCACCTTTTAATGTAAAAATTGACTCATCAGATTTTACTGATTTATTTGAAAAATACAAGGTAGATATTGTTGTTTATGGTCATTTGCATGGCAAAAATTGTCGCGCTTGCAAATTTGTTCAAAAGAATGGCATCAAATATTATTTGACATCTTGTGACCAAGTAAATTGCGAATTGGTTGATATTCTGTAAAAGTGGAGGAAATTATGGAGTTTTGGCATGTACCAGTAATGCTAAATGAGTGCATAGAAAGTCTTAATATACTGCCTTATGGCACATACATTGATGGTACATTGGGCGGCGGTGGACATTCGAGTGCAATTTTGTCAAAATTGACGACGGGCAAACTTATTGCTTTTGACAAAGACGAAGTTGCTATCAATCATTGCAAAAAAACACTTGCAATGCACAAAGATAAAATCACCTTCATAAATGATGATTTCAAAAACTTTAAGCAGCATCTAAACAACCTTGGCATAAATAAAGTTGATGGCATTTTGCTAGACTTGGGCGTCAGCAGTTATCAAATAGATAATCCCGAGCGTGGGTTTAGTTATATGCATGATGCACCATTAGATATGCGAATGAATCAAGAACAAAAAAAAGATGCATGGGAAGTTGTTAACGAATACAGCGAAGAAAAGCTTGTTAATATATTCTCACAATATGGTCAAGAACCTTTTTCAAAACGCATAGCTCATGCAATAATTGCATATCGCAGGGGGCGGCCAATAGATACTACATCACAATTGGTAGAAATTATTCAAAGGGCCGTTCCAAACAAAAGCCCAAAACAGGGCCACCCCGCAAAGCGAGTTTTTCAGGCAATACGCATAGAAGTAAATGCCGAGCTAGAAAAACTAAATGAAACGCTTTTGTCTATGGCTCGAAGTCTAAATCATGGGGGGCGGCTGTGTGTGCTTACATTTCATTCACTCGAAGACAAAATAACAAAAGACGCCTTTGGGCTTTTGTGCACAGATTGCATCTGTGACAAGCGTATTCCTGTTTGTGTTTGTCATCACAAAAAAGAAGGTATGCTTGTTTTCAAAAAACCACAAACAGCAACTGCACACGAACTTTCGAACAATCCTCGTTCACATAGTGCAAAATTAAGAGTTTTTCAAAAGTTGTAAACTATGTTATCATATTCAATCCAAAAAAGGAGTATAGATAAATGGCTAGAAAAATCAGAGAAAAAGATACAGATCTTTATGACACCGACTTGGTAAGCATGATAGACGAAAAGTTAGATAATGACAACACCGTTGATGTGCTTTCAAGTATGGTAGAACAAACTGATGACACAAATCTAGACGAAGCCTATAATGATTTGAACATTCAAATTGCAGATTCAAAAGATACAACTCGTATTGCCCAAAAACAGCAAAAACAGGTATCTTCTGTGCGTACGCGTCCAAAAATTGCACCAAATCCTTTTAGCACAAACAATGAAGAAGAGGTGCAAACTTACAATGATGTGGTAAGTGTTGAAGAAAGCGTGCCAAGAATGGATGTTCGACCATTTACACCCGTTCCAGTTAAAAAATCTCGCAGACGCTTTAAGTTGTGGCTTATTAGTGGGGTTTGTGCTTTTACTTTGCTTGTTAGTGCAACTCTTATTGGTGTTTTGGGCCTTGGGGCCGGAGCAGGAACAAACGCAGTTGTTCGCTCGAATGTCGAAACAGGAGAATTAGCTAGTGACGAAGGAATTGTTAACAAAACAGATTTACCATTAACCGAGCAAGAAATAAATGATTGGTTGTCAAACGGACGCAATCTTCCGCACAACACATCAAGCCGCAATTTGGATAATTTAACCGAGTCATCAAACACAACCACCAGCAGTAGTATGTGGGACAAAATCTGCAACTTTTTCTCTCATTTGTTTGGGGGATAACATGCAAAAACAATATAATTTTTATAATTTACAAAAGAGGTTACTGTGCATAGTATGCATAGTAACTTTTGCTTTTTTATTAATAGGCATTAAATTATTTGCTGTTTCTGTTGTGCAATCAAAAGTATTGCAAACAAAGGCAATCAGTCAGTGGACTCGTGACTTGGCCCTTTCAGGATTAAGAGGTAACATAAGTGATGTAAATGGCAATATTTTGGCAAGTTCTTATACATCATATAATGTGTATGTGCGTCCAAGCGCAGTAAAAGATTTTCAAAAATGTGCTGATGTTTTGAGCCAAATTTTACAAAAAAGTAATGAAGAGATTTTGTCTAAAATTCAAGATAAAAAAGTTTCCGAAGTTTTGGTTGCCCAGCAAATATCAAACAATTTGGCTTATCAAATTTTTAGTCAAAAATTAGATGGTGTTTATCTCTCCGAAACAAGCACAAGACAATATCCATATGGCAATCTATTAACTTCGGTTCTTGGTTTTGTAACAATAGATAATGTAGGACAGACAGGGCTAGAGTCATATTATAATAGTTTGCTTACGGGAATAAATGGCTATTCATTAACACAAGGTACAATCACCGGTGTCGAATTAAGCAATGCCACTACGCAATATGTGCAAGGCCTGCCAGGGTGTGATATTTGCCTTACTATTGATGTAGGACTTCAAGAAATTTTAGAAGGCGTGCTAAATCGTGCCATCACCGAGCAAAAGGCTGTTAGTGCGCTTGGCATAATTATGGATGCAACAAATGGCGAAATTTTGGGCATGTCACAAAAACCCAGTTTTGACCTAAACAATGTTCCGCGTGATGATGTGCAGGCATTAATGAAGTTATCAAAAAATACAGCCATCACAGATGTTTATGAACCCGGCAGTACATTTAAGATTTTTACAACAGCCAGTGCCTTGTCGTTGGGAGTTACAAATCTAGAGGAGCATTTTTTTGACCCGGGCTATCGCATAGTAGATGGTCAACGAATAAAGTGTTGGAAAACAAAAGGGCACGGCAGCGAAACGCTGGTTGAAGGGTTTTGCAATAGTTGCAATAGCGTTTTTATGGATTTGGGATTAAGAATGGGCACGCAAAACTTTTATGACTATTTGCAAAAGTTTGGAATTGGGCAAAAAACAGGAATCGATTTTGAGGGTGAAAGCGCAGGGATAATGATGAATAAAGATATTGTCAAAAATGTCGACCTTGCTCGCATATCTTTTGGCCAAGCAATTGCTGTTACGCCCATTCAAATGATAACTAGCATTTGTGGGATAGTAAATGGTACATTATATCAGCCTCGATTTATAAAATCTGTTACTCTTGATGGCGTTACAAAAGAATATCAAAGTGTACCTGTACGACAAACAATTAATGATGATGTAAAAGCAAAAATGAATTATTTGTTAGAACAAGTTGTTTCTGTTGGAGGAGAATGTCAATTTGTTTCGGGCTATCACATAGGAGGAAAGACCGGAACAGCACAAAAATATGAAGACGGAAGGGTTGCCCAAGGAAAGTATATTTCAAGTTTTGTGGGCACATATCCTGCAAGCAACCCCAAATATGTATTATTGCTTTGCGTAAACGAGCCCAGCAACGGAATTTATTATGGTGGGCAAGTTGCAAAACCATATGGCAAAGAAATTTTTTCAAAATTATTTAACTATTTGCAAATTTCACCCGATGAACCATCTATGATAAATAAAAACACTTTGATTACAGTTCCAAATTTAATAGGAATGTCCATAACCGAGGCATGTGCAATGCTAAAATCAATGAAACTAGATTATTATTTTGATGATATAACTGTTGTAAATTCACAGGCGATACCAGAAGGCGAAAATGTTGAACCCGGAACTATTATTATACTAAACTAAAAAACACAAACATAAAATACTGTAAAAAAAGGGGGATTTATGCAGTTAGGCCAAATATTAAAATCATTAAACTATGCCACATCATGTGATATAAACGATATAAACATTACTTCATTATGCTTTGATGATAGACAAGCAAATAAAGGCAGTTTGTTTTTTTGTCTAAACGGACAAGAAAAAGACGGGCACAACTATGCGCAAAATGCTGTAAAAAATGGCGCAGCTGCTTTGGTGGTCGAGCATTATGTTGATGCAAATGTTCCTCAAATTTTAGTTCAAGACGCCCGAACAAGCATGGCACTTATCAGTGCCAATTTTTACAACAATCCAGCAGATAAATTAAAAATTATTGGGGTTAGTGGAACAAATGGCAAAACCAGCACAACATATATTATTGCTCAAATTTTGAAAACGGCGGGGTATAAAGTTGGTGTTATTGGTACAATTGGTGTTGTCGTAAATGACAAAAGGTTTCCAAGTACTATGACCACGCCCGATCCTACGGCATTTCATCAAATACTTGCCCAAATGGTTGAAAACAAGGTTGATTATGTTGTTATGGAAGTAAGTGCGCATGCGTTAGCACTAAAAAAGATGGCAGGCATAAAATTTGAAGTTGGAGTTCTTACAAACATAACGCAAGATCATCTTGATTATTTTAAGACATTTTCTCATTATGCAAATACAAAACTAGATTTTATTTCGCCAAAATATTGTAAAAGTGCTGTTGTTAATTTGGACGACCATTTGGTATGCACTCTTTTTGAAAAGTATCAAAACACAAATTTTTTATGCCGAGGTTTTGGCCTAAATAACAAACAAGACGCCACCTGCAATAATTTTTGTATAAATGCTGATGGAATAAAGTTTAGTATGCAGATAAACGGGCATAATCTAAACTGTAGCACAAATCTTCGTGGAAAGTTTAATCTTTACAACATTATGGGGGCGGTTGTTGCTTGCAAAAATGTGGGTATAGCCGATTGTGATATTTGCAAAGGGGTTGAAACAATACAGCCAATAACTGGGCGGTTTGATGTAATGCCGCTTTTTAATGGTGCAAGCGTGGTAATAGATTATGCACATACACCCGATGGTTTGCAAAAAATTTTAACAAGTGCCCGTGAGATATGCCAAGGAAAGCTAATTTCGGTTTTTGGCTGTGGCGGAAATCGTGATAAAACCAAACGCCCAATCATGGGTAAAATTAGTGCACAAATTGCTGACTATACCATCATCACAAGCGACAATCCGCGCTATGAAAAGCCACTAGATATTATTTTGCAGGTCAAAAAGGGCGTTGATGATAGAAAAAACCTAAAATGCATTATTGATAGGCAAGAGGCAATTCAATATGCCGTGTCAATTTCAAAGCAAAATGACATTCTTGTGGTTTCGGGTAAGGGCGCAGAAGATTATTTAGAAATAAAAGGACAAAAAATCCCGTACAGTGATTATGAGGTTATAAAACAAATTAACAACAAAGAGGTACATTTGTGATAAATGTGTTGTTGGCATTTATTATTTCGTTTGTTTGCGGGTTGGGGCTTGTGCCACTGGTGTTTTGGCTTGTTGATAAGGCAAGGGCAAAACAAACAATATTGCATTATGTAACAACTCACAAAAACAAAAATGGCACTCGCACCTTAGGAGGGCTAGTGTTTGTATTTGCAACTTGCTTGGTTGTACCGTTTTTCTTGTCCTCTAGTTCTAGGCTTGCATATATTGCATTGGCTGTGTTTTTAAGTTTTGGGCTGCTTGGTTTTTTGGACGATTTTATTAAAATTCGCACGCACAAAAATATGGGACTAAGGGCCTATCAAAAAATAATTGGACAATTGGGCATATCGGTTTTAATTGCCATATTTGTTTATAATTCAAATCTTATTGGCACGCAAATATATTTGCCGTGGTCTTTTGAAAAAATTGATATTGGCTGGGGCATTATACCGCTTACCATTTTGGTTTTTTTGGCAGTAACAAATAGCGCGAACCTAACCGATGGATTAGACGGTCTGGCGGGTGGTGTAAGTTTTGTTGCATTAACGGGGCTGTGCGTATTAATTGCAGTTTTGTGTGGACACCTTAACAATCAAGGAGTGGGGCTTAACATAATTCAAGAATATCACAATTTAATACTTCTTGGCGTATGTGTTTGTGGTGGTGTTCTTGCTTTTTTGTGTGTAAATAGTTATCCTGCAAAAATATTTATGGGTGATACGGGCTCTCTTGCGCTTGGTGGAGTGATTGCAACCATAGCAGTATTTACACAGTTGTCACTTGTGTTGCCAATACTATGTGTTTGCTTTTTGGTAAGTGCTGTTAGTGTTCTTATTCAGGTTGTATATTATAAACTAAAACACAAACGAGTGTTTTTAATGGCACCACTTCATCATCATTTTGAAAAGAAGGGCGTGCATGAAAGCAAAATAGTTGCCATATATATAATAGTGACAATTTTAAGCGCAACGCTAACGATTGTTTTATCTATTATATGAGGTGATTATGCGATATTTGGTTGTGGGGGCAGGAATAAGTGGTTTGGGTGCTGCCAGTCTTTTAACAAAGCTTGGCGAAGATGTAGTTCTGTATGATCAAAACAAAGAAAAATTATTATCAGTGGCAGAAGCAGGACTGGTAGATAAAAAGGTAGAACTATGCACAAAAAACTTGTACAAAACGATAAAAAATAGTGAGTGCATAGTATTAAGTCCGGGAATATGTTTGGATAATAAAATTCAAAAACTGATACAAGAAAAACATATAACACTAATAAGCGAGATAGAATTGGGTGCTATGCACTGCACGGCTGATATTGTTGCCATAACAGGAACAAACGGTAAAACCACAACAACATTGCTTACAACGCATATTCTAAACAAAACAGGCCACAAAGCACAAGCGGTGGGAAATGTTGGTGTAAGCTTATGCAGTGTGGTGCATAGTACTTGCCCAAACGATTTGTTAATATGCGAAGTAAGTAGTTTTCAACTATTGCATACTATGCACTTTTGCCCGCACATAAGCGTATTTCTTAATTTTGCGTCCGATCACTTGAATGTGCACAAAGATATTAATGAATACTTGCAGGCCAAAAAGAAGATTTTTGCAAACCAAACTTCAAAAGATTATGCCATATTTAATTATGATGACGAGGTTGTGCGACAAGTTGCAACCGAATGTAAGGCAAACATAATATTTATTAGTGCAAAACAAGAATTAAGTGGCATGCAGAATTGTGCATGGATAGAACACAATACTATGCACATAAAACTTGACGGACTTTCTTATGAAGTTGCCTTAAATAACAAAACCCTTGCCAGAGGACCAAACACATATAATACACTTGCTGCTTGCGTTATTGCATTATTGTATGATACCAATCCACATAAGATACAAAACGCTCTTTTAGATTATAAATTGCCAGCACACAGGTGTGAATATTTTGCAAAAGTTGATGGAGTTTCTTTTGTTGATGATTCAAAGGCCACAAACATTCATGCAACAAAAAACGCAATACAAAGTTTTGATACCCCAATTGTTTTGATGTTGGGGGGAAGTGATAAAGGTGAAAGTTTTGATGAGTTTTTGCATAATCTTGCTCATAATGTCAAGATGGTTGTATGTTTTGGTAAAATGGGTAAAAAAATATTTAAGTTGTGCCAAAAATATTTAATTCCATCTATTTATCAAAAAGATTTGGCACTTGCAGTAAAAAAGGCCAAAGAAAACGCCATTTTGGGCGATGTTGTATTGTTTAGCCCAGCGTGTGCAAGCTTTGATAAATTTTCAAGTTATCAAGAGCGTGGCGAATTTTTTAAGTATTTGGTAAACGGAGAAAATGTTGCTAAAAACTAAGTTTTTTGATAAAAATTCCATAATAATTGCACTTTTAACAATAGTACTATGCACTTTTGGTATATTAATGGTTTATTCGGCATCTTGTTATAATGCCGAACACAATTTTGGCACAAGCACATATTTTGTTACAAAACAACTTATAGGTTTTGGCCTTGGTATAGTGGCCATGTTTGTATTATCGCGCGTTGATTATCATTTCTTGTCAAAAATGTATATCCCGGCCCTAATTGTTGGTATATTGCTGCTTATTGTTGTTTTAATTCCGGGTGTTGGTATATCAAGTTATGGGGCAAGGCGCTGGATAGGTTTTGGACCGTTGAGTTTTCAGGCAAGTGAGATTTCAAAATTTTGTTTTATAATTTTTTGTGCGGGGTATATGACAAAATACAAAGACCGCATGACTACTTTTGTGGGTACTTTGCCCATACTGTGCAGTGGTCTTGTGATGTGCCTGCTTATTATGCTCGAGCCCAATATGTCCATAACAATTTGTTTTGGTGTTGTTATGGTTGTTATGTTGTTGATTGGTGGCATGAGAATAAAACATCTTGCTGGCCTTTCGGTGCCTGCTTTTTGTGCTGTCCCTTTGCTTATCTTAACAGAACCTTACAGATTAAAAAGATTGTTTGCTTTTATTAATCCTTGGGCAAGTCCGCAAGGTGAGGGCTTTCAGCTTATTCAGTCACTTTATGCGTTGGGGGCAGGCAATTTGTTTGGTGTTGGTCTTTTTAATTCACAACAAAAATATGCTTTTTTGCCATTTAGTGAAAGTGATTTTATCTTTTCAATTATTGGCGAAGAATTGGGCTTTGTTGGTGCATTAGGTGTTATGTTGGCTTTTGCAGTTTTGATTTTCTTTGGTTATAAAGTTTCAATAAATGCCAAAGACCGTTTTGGTTGTTATTTGGGGGTGGGCATAACAAGTATTTTGGCTGTTCAAGTTTTGTTAAATATTGCCGTTGTGACGGGGGCCATTCCGCCAACAGGGCTACCGTTGCCGTTTATATCGGCAGGCTCAACTTCGCTTGTTGTATTTATGGCGGCAATAGGAGTATTATTAAATATAAACAAACAATCAAAAAGCATATAAAAGTATTTTCTTATTATTTTGTGAAAGTTAGATACAAAAATGAGAATATTATGGTAAACTATGTATGGTTACATTTATATTAAAAGGAGAAAATATGATAATAGAGACCGAAAGATTAATTTTGCGTGAGTGGCAACTTGATGATGTAGATGCAATGGTAGATGGATTAAGCAATTTTGATGTGGCAAAATATTTAACGGTACCATTCCCATACACTAAAGAAAACGCCGTTGATTTTATAGAAAAACATAATAAAAATGACGAAAGTAATTATTATTTTGCTGTAACAAAAAAATCTGATGGTGCAGTTATTGGCGGAACAAGTTTAAGTTGTAAAGATGACACAAACTTAGAAAATGGTGGGCTTTGGCTAAATCAAAAGTTCCATAACAATGGCTATGGAACAGAATTATGGTATGCTATGATAAAATTTTGGTTTTCTGATAAAAGCCGTAATGTGCTGATAAGTGGATATTATAGTTTTAATAATGCTTCAGAAAAATTGCATAAAAAACTTGGGTTTAAGGTTATTGGAAAGAAAAAACAATTTTGTCCAGCACTTAAAGAAGATGTTGATGCTATTACAGTAAGACTAACGCGTGACGATTTTGAACAAATTTGTTTATCCAAAAATATTTAGTCTTTTTTGTTGTGACATAATTAAACAAAAAGGGGATAAAAATGGGTAGTAATATAAAGTTTTTGCAAAACATATTAAATTTGAATAATATTGTTGAAACAATAGAAAAAAAATCTAGATACACTTTTGAAAATAATACCCGAATAAAAA
Organism: Clostridia bacterium; assembly: GCA_017454425.1. Next base: position 13,305 of record JAFTCZ010000065.1, read on the forward strand.
AAGTGGCAAAAATGCCGCTTTTTTTGTTTTTTCTCATCTTGACAAGGTTTATTGTGTGTGTTATCATTATCAAAACATTAATAGAGGAGTGTGTCGTATGGCAAATCAACAAGGCAAGGAACTAGCAAAACAAATGCTAGAACAAAAACAAGATAGCAAGATGGTTGCAAAAGAGCAACAATCTTGGTTTGCAAGCAAAGAAGAAGAAAGTGCTTACAAGGCTGTGCTTGAGGCGCGAGAAGCTGTTGCAAAGGCGCAAAACGCACTAATTCTTGCAACTCGTGCGTTAGAAAAAGCACAACAAAAATTAGAAGAAGACAAGTATGTCTACGAAGTAGAAAGTTGGGTTGCTGGTGTGTAAATAAAAAAACAATGGTAGTTTTGCCATTGTTTTTGTTTTAATGTATCTCAAGCACAATTGGGTGTCCGCGCTGTTTAACGGTTTCGTTTTGATTTTCCATCTCTTCGCAACGCTTTTTATAAAGGCATAATGCACAAGCAAGTTGGTCGGGGCAAGAGGTGTTGTTTTTGCACAATATGCCACGGCACTTTTCGATAATAAAATCGATATCTTTGCCAATAAGAAGTCTTGCAAGTGCCTGCATGCCACCTGCACACCCTCCCAAAAATTTAAGGTCAACCAAAATGTTGTCTTTAACTGTAAATAATATTTGTCTAGCACATGTTCCTACTGTACGATATGACTCCATAATCTTACTCCTAAAATTAAAATTAACCCATTAGATTAGTGTAAACAAATTCATAAAAGTTTGGCGCTTTTGTTGTCCAAATTTCAACCGCTCTAACAGCATCAGCCCTTGTTTGCATATTAATTTTTATTTCAAACATAGGTTTTGATGAAGCTGTCTCGGTAATGCGCAAAATGACCAAGTAAGTGCCATCACTGTTTTTGGTAAATTCTCCAATATATTCTTGCAAACGCTTAAAATACATACGATTGGTCTTGCAAAAATTTGAGATAGCGTTGCGTGTATCATCGGGTATTTCTTCGTAATAAATAGATAGACCATTGCGCCCTTTTGCGGTAAGTGTATATCTACTGTGTTTTGGGTCATCGTCTGGTGTATAAATAAAACCATCTCGCAAAAGGTCATGAAAAACACTTACACATTCCATATAATTTATCCAATCATTTCGGGTGGTGCAAATGTCCATAATAAATTGTTCGCTTAGCGGAATTTCAATTTGCTCAAGCATATATAGGAGTATCAATTTGGTACCAAAGTCATCATGCGAAAACTCTAATTTCAAAATAACCCTCCTAT
>JAFTCZ010000066.1 GCA_017454425.1 Clostridia bacterium
AATTTTTAACATATTCAAATGGTGAAAAACGCATATTGCTTGATGGTTATGTAGGTTCGGACAAATATACATCAGTTTGGTGTTTGGGCCTTAACAATCTTTGGGGTAACTTATGGACATATATATCGGGTACCGCAGTTCTTTATGATAGTGCAGAAGAAAAAACTTGGGTCTATATAAATTATGAGGATTATAATTATTCCTCAGTTAATTATGTAGTAAGTAACATATCAGGAACATTTGAACAAAAGGAATTACATTTGTTAAATAAAAATTATGTTAAATTAACATATAATTTACCTAATATAAACGGATATTACAGATATGCGGGTACAAGTCAAGTTACATCAGGCAATGGGCTTCAATCTATTATTGGTTTACCATCACAAGGGGCAATCAAGGATTCAAGTAATGATACCTCGTCTTTTAATGACTTATTCTGGGCAAGTGGCACTAATGGCGGTATTTTGGGTATTTGTCGTGGTGGTACTACACAAAATAGCTATAATGGTGGTCTTAATGGTTTTAATGTATCAAATACAGTAGATTCAAGTGCTAATATGCGTGGTTTTAGAACTATTCTAGTTTCTTAACTTAATTATAATATGTTTTTGAAGATTTTTGTTTAAAAATCTTGGAGGTAGTGGGATTAGTATTGGATTATCCAACAATCTATGGGTTAGATAAAATTTTTCAGGAGGAAACAAAAATGAAAGCAAAAAGTTTAACAATTACATTTGCTTCTATTGTTGTCGTATTGCTGCTGGCTATGGCTTCTATGGCTATTGTGTGGGCGGCAACAAGCCAAACAATTGGTCACCAATTGAGCATAACATACGAGGCAAAGGAAATAGCTGGTTCTATTGTTGTTAACAAATATTTTAATAGCGATATTGCTGTTGAAACAAAAACGGTTTCTTTTGATGGAACAACAACAGAAACAACAGGCACACTAACAACAACTGATGTTGCTTTGGAAAATGATGTAGAAGGAGAAAACAACAAAAGATTTGTTATTTTTGAATATGTTATTACAAACGATTCAGAAGATAACGATATGAGTGTTAGTCTTACTGGAACCTTAACACTTGATAATGTTGTTGCTACAAAATCATCAGGTTCACAAATTGCATCACCTTTTACAACAGAAAAAGGGGCTAGCCCAAGTATAACATCAACATTGGGTGCTGCACCATACTTTAACGACACAGTGGCAGCAGGTGCTGCAAAATATTTCTATATTAAAATTGCTTTAGACAACCTTGCAAACGATGCTAGTTGTACAGGTGGACTTTCTTGGTACCTTACAAAAGCTACGGCATAGTATAAATAAAGGAATTTACACATAATGAAACCAAAGAAAAAATTAGCCCTATCATTATCAATATTGGTTTTTTTGCTGATATTAGGTGCTTCAATAACAGTCACTTTTCTGATTTTAGCAAATCAAACATCTTCCAATAATACAAGTTACAACGCTTTTGGTGTTGTTGGCGAGGCTTCTGCCAAGGCATATTTAGGTGATGAAAGTCACATTTTAACAACAAATGGCAAAGTTGATGGCCAAGCAGTCATTACTTTTGATGGTAGTGAAAAAGAAGACAAAAACCAAAAGTTTATGTTGCCCAACATACAAAAAGTTATGTTGTCAAAAGACATTGATTATATTATATTTGAATATAAATTTAAAAACACCTCACAAGATGATGATTGGCTTATTAGTTTAAAATCCGACAATATGCAATGTGACAACCTTATTATCACAGTTGGATATTCTTTGATTTCGTTGTCCAAAGAAAATTATTATACTGGCATAGCAAATATTAATGAACAAACAAGCATTTACAGCAATTTTGATAATAATGCTGTAAAAAATTTGCCTGTTGAAGCACAAAGCGAAATGTTTGTGTATTTAAAAATTGAAATTAAAAATCAAGCAAAAAATGCTCGGTTTGCTGGTGATTTGGTTTGGACATTAAATAGTCGTGCAGAATCATAAAAAGTAAAAAAGTCGGAAACAAATAATGAATAAAGCGTCACAAATAGAAATAAGCAAATTGTATAAAAAGCTTGATAATAAATACAAAAACCAAAGAAAAATTAATGAAAAGGTTTTAAACAAACAAAAAAATCGTTTTCAAAAAATAATGTCCATTTTAGGAGGCATTATTTGTTTTGTTTGTGTGTTTATTGCTGTGTTGTTTTGTGTAAGCGTTATTAACAGCAAGCAACAAAACACCCCCGCATCTTTTTTTGGATACAGCACAATGAAAATTGCATCTAATAGTATGATGTCTGACTATAATATTGGAGACAATATTTTAGTCCACTCAGTTGATCCAAAATCATTAAAAGTTGGGGACAGAATAGCTTTTTATGCTTATAGTGCTAGCTATACAGCTATTAGTCCGGACGATTTTTGTGCAATAGATAATTCTAGTTCAAAAACAAAATTAACAATGAGCTTTAAACAATTGTTTGGTATACAATCAAATTTAATAAAGCAGGCAGCAAAAAACAATAGTATGCTTGTTTTTCACCAAATAATTGAAGTTGGTGAAAATACAAATGGCATAAGATTGTTTAAAACAAAAGGAATTAACAACCAAAATGCGGATACTTGGATTATTGAAGAGGATTTGGTTTTTGGAGTTTTAATTAACAGCCCTTTTGCAAACTTTTTGGCAAATGCAATAGGCAAGGCATCATCTTCAAAAATTTTGTTTTTGACATTAATTATTCCAGTGATATTGCTAACAATAATGATTGCTTTTGAGATTTTTAAGTCACTGCAAATTTTAAAACTTGAACAAGATTGCATTGAAGAAAAAAGAAAAATTACTGACCCTATATGCATTAAAAACAACATTGGTTTGCAAATGAAACCAAAGGACAAACTTAAAATTTTGGCACAGTCCAGCAAAGAAGAAAAGACAATTTATGCCAACCTTTTGTGGGGAGAAGAAAATATCCCTTACGCAATTAAAAAATATTTTTTAGAGCGACGAATTATCTTGCGTCCTCTAGAAAAATTGCTTAACATCAACAGAAAGTGCGAAGAAATGCTACATCAAGGCACGCCTATTGAAAAAGTAGGTTTATATTACTATACAGAAAAGCAAAAAATTTCAGAAAAACTAGAAGAAATGTACAAAAAAATTGACACTTTAAACAAAAGTGTTAAAGCAAAGTAATATGTTGTAGCAAAAATCATAACTATATATTTTTCCTATTTTAACAAAAACCACTGTATAAAAAAGCAGTGGTTTTTGGCGTTGATAAATTATAGAATAATTAATTACATTTTTTAATATAAAAAGAGTATTTAGAATTTACTAAATACTCTTTTTGTTGGTGCGGTTAAAGGGACTCCCGCCGCTTCGCTTTCAGGCCGGGGCGTGAAAAACTTGCCACTGGCAACTTTTTTGTGTCACGCCCGTTCTCGTCCCTTGTGTGGTTTTAATAAAATAAAAAACCGAACCCGAAAGTCCAGTTATCTTCTTTTTCTTTGGTGCGGTTAAAGGGACTCGAACCCCCATGGTCTCCCACTAGATCCTAAGTCTAGCGCGTCTGCCAATTCCGCCATCACCGCATAAAAAATGGTGACCCATATGCGACTTGAACGCATGACAACTTGATTAAAAGTCAAGTGCTCTACCAGCTGAGCTAATGGGTCATATAAAAAATGTTACACTTTTTTGTTATTAAAGTCAATAATAAAAGCAAAAAAAATTTTGTGCGGTTGCACAATGGCAGGGGTGGAAGGATTTGAACCCTCGAATGCTTGAGTCAGAGTCAAGTGCCTTAAACCACTTGGCGACACCCCTATACAAAAGAGGGCATACATATTTGCATATGTAATGGCAGGGGCGGCAGGATTTGAACCTACGCATGCAAGAGTCAAAGTCTTGTGCCTTACCGCTTGGCTACGCCCCTATAAATAATGTGGCTTTTTGATTTTTGTTTTGTTTTAAATAACATTGCTTTGTCTGCAACGAATGGGGTGGATAGTGAGACTCGAACTCACGGCATCCAGGGCCACAACCTGGCGCTCTACCAACTGAGCCATATCCACCATATGGTGCGTCTGGCGGGAGTCGAACCCACAACCTACGCCTTAGAAGGGCGTTGCTCTATCCTGTTGCGCTACAGACGCATAACATAGGCCCGCACTTGTGCGCAGGAATGGAGCGAGCGATGGGAATCGAACCCACATAACCAGCTTGGAAGGCTGGCGCTCTACCACTGAGCTACGCTCGCACATCACAAATGTTATCGTTAATTTTAGCATAATGGATATCTTTAGTCAAGAGAAAAACTTAAAAAAATGCAATTTTTAACAACAAGTTGGGTTATTTTTTATGTGTTAAAAATTGGTTAAAATTTATGCTTTTTTGCTTTGTTTATTGACTGATTTTTCTTTTTGTTGTATAATGGCTTAATTATATATCAGGGGGATAAAATGGCAAAAAACAATAATCTTCCAAGAGGTTTGAAAAACAAATTGGTTTTAATGTGGCCAATAGAACAAGAATTGGAAAGGCTTAAACAATTAAACACAAATTCGACAGAAGTTAGACAACAAATAGCAGAATTAACACAAAGATATTATGATGTTTCAATAACAAATAATTTGTCAAGGCAGATGTTCAACCAGTTTTATTATGACAAAAAGGTAAGTGACGACCACGAGGGGCGTTTTGTTTGCATCACCAAAGCCGATCTTGTTAAACTTATTAAAGAAAACATTTCATCTGTCAGCAAAATTACAGATGGTCAGCAGCAGGTGATAACAAATGATGAAATCAAAAAAATTCCTGTATTAAACTGTGAAGTGCCAAGTGGTGGCAAAAGATACATTTTTGTTGTTGCATTATCAGATGAATATGGCGCAAATTGCAAAGATTTGTTAAAAGACACTTATCTTATGGCCTATAATGCACCAAATATTCAAAACGAGTTTTATTCACAAGTGTTTGATTTGTTGTGGGACTATAACCGTAAAAATGTAGAAACATTATTAGACAACAAAATTGCAACAATTGCACAATATACGCAAGAATTAAACCCAATGGACAAACAATTATCATATGTTCAACTTACACTCAGGGCACTTTTGCAAGCACAAGAAAAAGATGCCGACAAACAATTTGTTGGAACAAAGTTTGTTGACGAACACTTGGAAACATTAAAAGGCCTTTATGACGACATAGCGGGCTTTGAAGCAAAACGCATGGGTCTTGCAAAAAATGCAGACCTAGAAAAACAACCACAATTAGAGAGTTTTAGAGAAGATTGTCAATACAGGTTGGACAAATTAAAAACATTAAGGCAAGTTTTGTTTAAAGAATGGGGAGACGAAGACACCGACAACAACAAGCAAGTGCTTTAATTTAAAAGGGGGCAAAATATGCAATTTGACTGGAAAGAATATGTTAATAACCTCGAAAAATTTTGGCAAACTTCCGAAAGATTTGTGTTTGGCCTAAAAAACCACAACATGTCTTTTTCGGATATGTTAAAATACGAAAACCA
>JAFTCZ010000067.1 GCA_017454425.1 Clostridia bacterium
CTCAATTTCTTCGTTGCTCTCGGCAATTTTCCTCACATTGTTTTGCAAATTTTGCACATTTGTATTCATTTGAGTTAGTTGTGTTTGCAAGTTGTTAAGTTTTTGCTCTAACACAGTTTGTTGAGTGTTTAATTTGTTAAGTGCTGCAAGCATTTGTTTTTCGACAGCAAGAAGATCTTGCAACAAAAGAACAGTTTCAAGAGAAAACATGTCTTCCTTGTTAATTGCTTTTCGAACAGAACCATCTTTTTCAGTAGTTTCGGTTATTGGAATTATGTCATAATGCGTCGTTCTAGTGGATAGTTGCTCTAAATACCTTCTTAAATTATCATGTGTGTGTGCCATAGTTATTCCCCCCTCTTTTGGTTGTAAAATTATATCACAGATATGCAATTTTGTCAAGATTGGGCAAAATTGCGAAATGTAGCCAAAATTAGTTTACAATTTGCCAAATAAAATGCTAAAATGAAGAAGAATATACTTTGGGAGAAAAAAATGAAAATTTGTGCTGTTGTATGCGAATTCAACCCTTTTCATAACGGGCATGCCTATCTTTTGGAGCAAGCGCGTGCATTGTCGGGCTGTGACGCCGTAATGTGCATTATGTCGGGCAATTTTACCCAGCGAGGCGAGCCCGCAATTGTGGATAAAGCCACCCGGGCAAACATGGCAATAAAATGTGGTGCCGATATTGTTGTGCAAATGCCAACCTATTTTTGCAGCACAAATGCCGAAATGTATGCTATGGCGGGCGTTAAGATTGCGTCTGCGTTTGACGAAGTAACCCACATCTGCTTTGGAAGTGAATGTGGCGACATTGTGACAATAAACGAACTTGCAACGCTTTTTGCAAAAGAGCCGCCTGTTTTTAAGGAACAAATAAGAAAAAACCTAAACAGTGGATATTCGTTGGGCATATCCAAGATGCGTGCCCTTAACGAACTTGTATCTTCCGAGCGCATCATATTTAGTCACCCCGAAAAGGCAAAAACCCTGTTAAATTCGCCAAACAACATTTTGGCAGTAGAATATGTGCAAGCGCTCATTAAGGCAAAATCGCACATTACCCCACTTACCGTCAAGATGATTAAGCATGGTGATGACGAAGTGCCTTACAAAATTTCGAACGGTACATCTATTCGAAAATCTATTTACGAAAGCAAGCGAATTTATAGTATCCACAAATTTTTGCCAACACTTGCCTATGACATTATGGCCGAAACGCTTAGTAAATGCAGTGTTCCGGACCTAAAAGTATTTGGGCAGTTGGCAATTTATAAATTTTCGACCGCAAATGTTTTTGCCCTGCAACAAATTTATGACATGACCGAAGGCATTGAAAACAGGCTTGTGCAACTTGCCCGCGAAAATGTTGATTGTGATGCCTTTGTTGAAAGCGCAAGTTCGAAACGCTTTTCGGTTAATCGCATTAAGCGCATAATATTAAACACACTTTTGGATATTAGGGGCGAATTTGTGCAAAAACTGTATGATATGGACTATCTGCCATACATTAAGGTTTTGGCAATAAAAGAGAAAAGCAACATTTTATCTAGCGTAAAAAACTGCAAAAGTGATGTTGTTTTGCGCAA
>JAFTCZ010000068.1 GCA_017454425.1 Clostridia bacterium
ATGTATGATTTTGCATATAATTCCTCATCTAAATCATAAACAGATGCTTCCCCTCAAATTCCAGCATCTACTTCAATCAAATTAACTTTATTTGGGAAAGCAACTTCTTCTAAATCATCACAACCACATTGAGTACATTTTATTTTCATATTCATTTCACAACTTCCATAATATGACTACTATAAAGTGATTATATCAGACTTTATACAAACTCTCCAATTTAGAACATCTCTATTTAATTCTATAAAAAAATAAAACCACACATTGCTGTGTGATATATATTTATTATTAGATGTCTTCTTTGACCTTTGCGCGTTTGCCCTTGAGTCCGCGTAGGTAGTAAAGTTTTGCACGGCGAACTTTACCTTTGCGGATAACATCAATGTGGTCAATTCGTGGTGAGTGCACTGCAAAAGTACGCTCGACACCAACACCAAAACTGATACGGCGAACGGTGAAGGTCTCGCGAATGCTTCCATTTTTGCGTGCAATAACAACACCCTCAAATGCTTGCAATCTTTCTTTATCGCCTTCAACAACTTTGACATATACGCGAACTGTGTCACCGATGTTAAAGTTGCCAGCGTTTTCTTTCAGGCCTTCTTTCTCTAATGTTGCAATCATGTTCATAATGACTTTTCACCTCCATTGTAAGATTAATATAACCGAATGTTCATACAGTGATACGCATTCATATCCCATAGCGGACCATACGAAGTCATAAATAGAATATATCATAAATAAAAGATTTGTGCAATATATTTGTGTCAGTTTTTTTAACTTTTTGAAAAGTTTTTATAAAGACCAAGCATTTTGTATAAGATTGATTTTGTCACCCAACACTTCTATTACATCAAACCTAGCAAAAACATCATACATCTTGTGCAAATTGATATAATAAGTGGCAAGTTGTGCAAGTTTGCGCTGTTTATATTCGTCTACTGCCTCGGCGGGCCTGCCAAATTGTGTTGAATTGCGAGATTTTACTTCAACAAAAACAAGCACGCCCTTGTGCTTTGCAATTATGTCAATCTCACCTATTTTGCATTTATAATTGCATTCAATTATCTTATAACCATGTTTTTTAAGATAATTTGCCGCAAGAATTTCTCCTTTTTGGCCAAAAACTTGATTATTATTCATTTTTCACCAACAAAATTCTTAATAAAACTATCACGATGAATTGGGCACTTGCCAAATTCTTTTAACAACTTTATGTGCTCGGTCGTACCATAACCTTTGTGCTTTGCAAAATTGTACTGTGGGTATTGTTTGTCATATTCTAGCATTAACCTATCCCTAGTAACTTTTGCAATTATTGATGCACAAGCAATACTATAAGAAAGTGCATCTCCGTGAATGATGGGCAAAGTTTCAAAATTTACATCAAGCCCTTTTACTGCATCAACAAGCACAATATCTGGTGACACTGACAAATTGTTTATGCACTGACACATACCTTGCTTTGTTGCCTCTAGTATGTTTATGCGGTCAATCGTTTTGTGGTCAATAATACTAACACTATATGCCTTTGCTTTTGCGATAATTTGGTCGTACAGCATATCTCGTTTTTTTGGAGATAGTTTTTTGCTATCATTTACGCCATCTATTATGTTTTGTTCATCTAGTGGCATAACAACACTTGCAACAACCACAGGCCCAGCAAGTGGACCGCGCCCTGCTTCGTCTACGCCCGCAATAAACTTATATCCCTTGCCCAAAAATTTGTTTTCGTAATCAAACATTATTCCCTCACAATGTTTTCGTATCTATCTATTGTGATGCGACCTATGCGGCACTTGCGAAAGTCGTCAAGCACCGCCCTTGCCCCACGCTCGTAGTCATAGTCACCCTTTAACAAAAACTTGCGTCGTTCACAAATTTTTTCGAGATATTCGGGCGGTGTAATATCTTCGTCTGCTAGGTCATATCTAGATAAAAATTCTGTTTTGTAATATTGCAAAGCAAACTTGATAAAATCTACGCTTAATTCACCTTGGTCAACCACATCATCTTTTATGCTGTTTATTATTGCAAGATTGGTGGCAACTTTGTCGTTAAAATCGGGCCAAAGTGTGCCTGGAGTGTCCAAAAGTTCTATCATGTTGTCTAGTTTTACCCACTGGGTGTTGCGTGTTATGCTTGGCTTGTCGCCAGTTTTTGCCTTATATTTTCCTGATAAATTGTTAATAAGCGTAGATTTACCGCAGTTTGGCACACCAATAACCATAGCACGAAGTGTGATATTTACGCCTTTGTTGGCGTACTTGTTAAGTTTTTTATGCGCTAGGGTGTTAATAGCAGAAATAATAGTTTTACCACTTCCTGTCATTGTGCTGTTTAGGGTTATGCAAATGTTGTTATTGCGACTAAAATATGCCTGCCAAAGTTTTGTTTCCTTTTCGTCAGCAAGATCTGCCTTATTTAACACAAACACAACAGGGCGTCTACCCAAAATCTCTTCAAACTTTGGATTGAGGCACGAATATGGGGCCCGAGCATCTAGCACATAAATGATGACATCTACGGCCTTGATATTCTTCTCCATTTCTCTTAAGGCTTTTGTCATATGCCCCGGAAACCATTGTATTTTCATATGCATACCTCCTATGTTATTTGTTTTTTATCAAGTCTGGTCGGCGCTCTCGAGTTAGTTTTTCGCTTTGTTCTTTGCGCCACTTTGCCACTTCTTGATGATTTCCACTAAGCAGCACCTCGGGCACCTTTTGCCCCCTAAACTCGCTTGGGCGGGTGTATTGAGGAAATTCTAACAAGCCCTCGCTAAATGTTTCGTTTTGTGCAGAGTTTTCGTTGCCCAAAACATCTGGCAATAACCTTGCCACGCTATCTACGAGCACCATTGCAGGCAACTCTCCTCCAGTAAGGACATAATCTCCTATGCTAATCTCTTCATCAACAAAAGTGTCAATAACGCGTTGGTCAATGCCTTCATAATGCCCACAAATAAGGATTAAGTGTTGATATTGTGTTATTTCTTTGACAACTGACTGATTAAGTGTGCGGCCCTTTGGTGACAGATAAACAACATGCGCATCATCATCTAACACACTTTCGATGCAGTCAAACAAAGGCTGTGGGGTCATAAGTAACCCTTCGCCGCCCCCGAATGTATAATCATCACACTTTTTGTGTTTATCTAGTGAAAACTCACGAATATCAACAATGTTAATTTCGATTTTATTTGCTTGTTGTGCCCTACCCAAAATGCTTTCTTGCAGTGGCACAAAACTTGCTGGAAACAGCGTGAGTATATCAATCCTCATAGTCCACAACCTCCAAAAAAGCCTTTTTATTAATTATAATTTTGCGCTCTTCATAATTTACCTTAACAAAAATTGTGTCAAGCAGTGGGCACATGTATTCTTCGGTTCCGTCACGAATAATAAGTATGTCTGTTGCGCCATAGTTTTGAATGTCTGCTATTTTGCCAATCTCTTTGTTGTCAGCATCAAAATAAAGTGTACAACCAATAAGGTCATCGGCATAATATTCATTGTCTTTAAGTTCTTCAAGATATTTTCGTTCTACGCATACATCTTTGTTGCGATAGTTTTCTGCATCGTCCATATTGTTTATGCTCTCAAATTTTATCGCTATTCCGTCACTAACTTGTTTGACATTTTGGATTGTGTATGGCGTACCATCAATATATAAAATGTCAGTCTTGTTCAAAAAACTAAGGTCGTTTAATGACAAAATCACCTTAACATCACCCCTAACACCATGTGGACGAACAATTTTGCCAAGTGTTATTAATTTTTTCATGCTTTCCTCCAAAACACAAAAGAAAGGGTGTGTGGCCCTTCCTAGTGTGTCATTATTATTCTGCGGTTGCTTCTGTTTCTGCAGGTGCTTGTGCGTCCTCAGCTGGTTGCTCGACCTCGGCTGGTTTTTCTTTCTTTGCTGGTGGCATTTTCTTTGGACGAGGTGCAACATAAGGTTTTGCCTCGATAAGTCCTTGCTTGATAAGCAATTCTTTTGCTGTTTCGGTTGGAATTGCGCCACAACCAAGCCAATATGTTACTCGGTCTGCCTTAATGTTTAGTGTTGCAGGATTTGTAAGAGGGTTGTAAGTTCCAATAACCTCTATTGCCTTTGTGTCACGAGCACTGCGTGAATCTGCAACTACCATACGATATACAGGTGAATGTTTGTCACCCATGCGTGCTAATCTAATTTTTACTGCCATAATTTTTTCTCCTAATATGTTGTTTTGTTTTTTATTATTGTGCATTGTGTTTACAATGATAATAACCTATTTGATAAAGGGCATTTGCATTTTGCCTTTTTTGCCCTTGCCGCTAAACTGCTTCATCATCTCTTTTGATTGATAAAACTGCTTAAGCAGTGTGTTGATGTCCTGAATTGAAGTACCACTGCCAGCCGCAATACGCTTTTTTTGGCTTGCCTTAATACTATCAGGATTGAGGCGTTCTTTTTTTGTCATTGATTGAATAATTGCTTTGTTTTTTAACATATCACGCTTATTGATTGTTACATTGCCAACTTTTTTCTTTAGCCCCGGCACCATTTCTAACAATTGATTTAGGTCGCCCATTTTGTCCAAGTTGTCATATTGTGCCAAAAAGTCATCAAGTGTAAAAGTATTTTCGCGCATGGCGGTCTCTAATCGCTGCATTTCTTTTTCGTCAACAGCTGCTTGTGCTTTCTCGATAAGCGTAAGCACATCACCCATACCAAGTATGCGGCTTGCCATACGGTCAGGATAAAATGGTTCGATATCTCCTACTTTTTCACCAACACCACAAAACTTGATTGGCTTTCCTGTTACTGCCTTGACAGACAACGCCACACCACCACGAGTGTCACCATCTAGTTTTGTGATAATAACGCCCGTGATGTCTAGTTGGTCATTAAACTCTTTTGCCACATTTACGCTGTCTTGACCCATCATTGCATCAATAGTAAACAAAATTTCGTTTGGCTTGAGCGCCGCCTTGATGTCTTTTAATTCTTGCATAAGCTCGGTGTCGATGTGCAATCTTCCGGCGGTATCAATAATAACAACATCAAAATTTTGCTTTTTGGCGTGCTCGACACCCTCTTTTGCTGTTTTTAGTGGAGCTTGTTTGCCATGTTCATAAACCTCGACATTAGCATTTTTGCCCACCACCTTCAGCTGGTCAATGGCGGCATCACGATAAATGTCACAAGCAACCAAAAGGGGGCGCTTGCCCATAGACTTTAAGTGGTAAGCAAGCTTACCACACATGGTGGTTTTACCAGCACCCTGAAGACCACACATCATAATAATTGTTGGCGGAGTGCTTGCAAAGTTGATTTTTGCTTGGGTTTGCCCCATTAGTTTAATCAATTCATCATTGACAATTTTGACCACTTGCTGGCCTGGTGTAAGACTTTCTAGTACCTGTGAGCCCAATGCTTGTTTTGACACATCTTGAACAAATTGTTTTGCAACACCATAGTTTACATCAGCCTCTAACAGCGCAACCCTGATTTCTCTCATAGCCTGGTTAATCTCAAGCTCGGTTAGCTTGCCACGATTGCGCATTTTACTAAAAATATGGTTAAGTCTTTCGGATAGTCCACCAAACAATGCCATAACTACACCTCCATAAATTTAATAATAGTTTGAATGTTGCGTTGTGTGTCGCTGTCAATTTTGTTATTAGACAACTTGCGCAAAGCATCTAAAACCTTTTGAGTTTTTTGACAAAAATGCAATTTCTCTTCAAAATCGTCAAGCCTTGCGCATGTGCGGTCAATAATATCTTTGACAGCCTGCCTTGTTGTATTGTGCGCTGTTGCAATTTCGCTAAGTGTATTGTCATAGCACAAATAATCAGTCAAGATAGATTGTTGTTTTGCGGTCAATATGTTGCCATAAATATCCAACAACTTGGTGTAATATACCGCTTTTTGAACCTGCATACTCACCTCACTGCATCAAAATAACATTGTAAAGTATTTCTACTTTACCAATATTATATACATCAAACACATAAATGTCAAGGCTTTTTTATAAAATAATGAAGTAATCTTATTTGTACCTAAAAATTAATTCTTTGAGATTCTTCGTAAGAAGATGCAAAAAGCATGGCTCAGAATGACATTTGAGATATACTCCACTCAGTCGTTGCACTCCTTCGGTCGATATGACAGAATGAAGTTGGCCGTTATGACAGAATCAGGCGCAGGCTTACAATAAAAAAGCGGAGATGCCTGTTGTGGAGCATCTCCGTTGTGGGTAGTTTAGTCTGTAAGCCGAGTTTTGTCTAGGATGGTCATCTATCTAGGCATATTGTCGCCAATATGCTCGTGCGATGTATGTCGGGAACGAGCGGGCAACTCGTTTAACTTCCCTTATCTTGCACAA
>JAFTCZ010000069.1 GCA_017454425.1 Clostridia bacterium
CAATTTGTGCTCTTATTGATATTTGCCCACGCAAAATTATATTAAAAGGCGAAAAACACAAGCCAAATTTTGCTATTATTGAGCAATTATTTGAAGATAAAATAGAATACCAAAAAAATTAGAAAAAAGATTGACAAACAAAAAGAAAAAGATTATACTTTTCTTATTGGTAGTATAACAAATGGGACAAGTAACCTTGCACACACCGTTTTTAGAGAATGTCGCCTTGGCTGAAAGCGACCAACAGGCGTGCTTGTGCCAAACCACCCGTTTGCTACTGCGTATCCTCATGCGATAGTGAGGGCAAAAGAGAGGCCACACAAAAGTGGCAAAAAAGGTGGAACCGCGGGGGTAACTCGTCCTTTGTAATTTACACAAGGGCGAGTTTTTTATTTGCCCGGTGTTTTGGGAGGAAATTATGGAAATTAAATTAAAAGATAACTCAATAATAAGTGTTAAGCAAGGTGCAACAGTTTTTGATGTGGCAAAACAAATAAGCGAAGGGCTTGCGCGCACTGCAATTGCGGGTTGTGTAAATGGTCATATGGTGCAACTGTCAAGTCCTGTCAGCAATAATGACATGGTTGAGGTAATAACCCTAAAAGATGAAAGGGGAATGGAAGTTATGCGTCATTCTACGGCGCATATAATGGCGTTGGCTGTTAAAAGGCTTTATCCTGATGTAAAAATAACCATAGGACCAGCAGTAAAAGATGGGTTTTATTATGACTTTGACTTTACCCAACAAATAAGTTCAAGCGACTTGCCTAAAATAGAAGAAGAAATGGCAAAAATTATTAAATCTGGCCTCAAGTTTGAAAGAGGGGAAATAACAAAAGCGCAAGGACGAAAAATTTTTGGCAGCTTAAACGAAACTTACAAATTAGAGATTTTGGAAGAAATTCCTGAAGGCGAAAAAATATCTGTTTATAGATTGGGTGAATATATTGACCTATGTCGTGGCCCACACCTAGAGGATATATCAATAGTCAAGGCCTTTAAGTTGCAATCTGCAACAGGTGCTTATTGGCGTGGTGACGAGCACAACAAGATGCTTACTCGTATTTATGGTACATGTTTTCCAAAAAAGAGTGAGCTAGATGAATATCTCGAAAGGCTAGAGCAAGCAAAACTTCGTGACCACCGCAAAATTGGAAAAGAACAAGAATTGTTTATGTTTTCTGATGTAGTGGGTAAGGGTTTGCCTATGTGGTTGCCAAAGGGATTTGTGCTTCGTAGAACATTAAGTGATTATATAATGAACAAAGAATTAGAATGTGGCTATCAACATGTTCTTACACCTTGCATAGGTTCTTCAACATTATACAAAACTTCTGGACATTGGGAACACTATAAAGATGATATGTTTCCTAGCATGAAGCTTGATGACGAAGAATATGTGTTGCGCCCTATGAACTGTCCTCATCACATGATGATGTTCAAAAATTCTATGCATTCATACAAAGACTTGCCACTTCGTGTTGCCGAAATTGCAACAGATTTTAGATATGAGGCAAGTGGAACCCTGCTGGGGCTTGAGCGTACCCGTTGGCTTACGCAAAACGACTCGCACATCTTTTGTCGTCCGGACCAAATAAAGCAAGAAGTAGAAGGCGTTGTCAAGTTGGTGCTTGATGTGTACAAAGATTTTGGCTTTAATGATTATAAATTTAGGCTATCTTTGCGTGACAAAAAATCTGATAAATACTTTCCAAATGACGATTTGTGGGAAAAGAGTGAAAGCGCATTAAGACAAATTCTTATTGACAACAAAGTTGATTTTTACGAGGCAGAGGGCGAAGCCGCATTTTATGGTCCGAAGATTGACATTCAAGTTTATAGTGCGATTGGGCATGAGATAACGCTATCTACAATTCAGCTTGATTATCAATTGCCCGAAAGGTTTGAATTAGAGTACATTGACGAAAATGGCAACAAACAACGCCCAGTTGTTATTCATCGTGCAATACTTGGCTCTTTGGGCAGATTTACTGCATTTTTAATAGAGCACTTTGCAGGCGCATTTCCATTGTGGCTAAGCCCAGTTCAGGTAAAAGTTTTGTCACTTACTGACCGTACGGCTGGGGACGCAGATGCACTTGTTTGCCGCCTTAATTCCTTGGGGCTTCGTGCCGAGGCAGATAACCGTAATGAAAAGATTGGTTACAAAATTCGCGAAGCACAACTTCACAAAGTGCCATATATGGTGGTTATTGGTGACAAAGAACACGAAGAGGGCACTGTGTCTGTCCGCCACCGCAAAAAAGGCGATATTGGCAGTATGCCAATTGATGATTTTGTACAACTTGTTGTACAACAAAACAAAACAAAAGCACTAGACTAACGCTTTAACATCAACCAATATGGTTGATGTTTTTGTTTTAGCATTTTATTATAAACATAGTTAACAATGGCAATACTTTGTTTATGCAAATTTTACCATTATTAACAGCAAACATGTGTGTTTTGTTTGTTTTAAGTTTTGTTTTTTACAATTTGCGCTCGCACAAATTTGGTGGGGTGGTTTATAACACAAAAAAATATAAATTAATCAAAAAGCAATTTTTATTTAGCCACAATATTGTTTACAAAAACCCCCAAGGTATTGTTTTTTATGCAGAGTTAGAGGGTGGTTTTTATATTATTTTGGGGCAAAAAGCGCATATACATCTACAAATAGAAAACATGGGTAGTATGCACCTTTTTAACGCAAACCCAAGTTTTATTCGCGCATACTATTCGCAAAATAATTGTGCATACTACCAAATTGACAAAATGCATACCACTGTACCCAAAAAAGCAAAGATTAATGTGTTTGTTTGTGGTTGCCAGTACAAGTGGGTGCCCAGTCGTGGTGGATTAAGGATTAAATATCAAAACCATAATTATGACATCATTTTTGGGTCCAATGTTAAGTGTCAGTCAAAAAGCATCAATCACTTATATCTTGAGTTTGATGATGACCAAAAGATTGATTATTCGTCTTTTGGGTTTTATGTCGCGCCAAAGGATGAAAAAAGGCAGTTTCTTAATGATAATTTTGGTTTTATTGATACCAAAACATGGCATAACAAAAAGGAATATTTATTTTATTACAGCCCACAAACAAGTCCGCAAAAAACATATTTTACTGAAAAACTAAAAGAAAAAACCTACACAATTCTTACCAAAATTCATTATAAAAACTATGTGACAATTATGCCTACATCATATTGTATGCTTACGAAAAGTGACTTTATTAAAATAAGATTAAGTGATTTTGGTATAGGCAAGGTGATTGACCTAAAAAAGAAAAAGCAAACTATTCAGGTTGTTGACATGGATACCAATTTTTGCATGCATCTTGTTTTTTCTCGCAAAATACTAAAATGCTTTTTGGGTTGTGTGTTTGGTCAACTGTATTTGTTTATTGAATTAGAAAATTGCGCTGTTGTAGAATTTAGACCTTTTTGTCTTGATTTTGATGTATCACTTTTTGCAAAGGCATCGGTTCAATATTTTTTAACATCTATAAAAAATAAATACAAATCACCAACAAACATAAAACTTTTATCGCTTGAAAATATCTTAATCTTATTAAATAATCAAAGCCTTTGCGGTGCGCATTTTGACATCTTTGCATATATTAGTGGGTTATACCTACAAAATTTGCCACATAATATATGTTTTTTAGTGGCTAACTTACTGCTAACAAATTGTATAACAAACAACGACACCAAATTATCAAAAGCGGACAAAAAACTTATAATTAACTGCCTAAAGGATATAAACAAATATGACAAAGAGTTGGCATATTGTTTTGTTTATAAACTTTTGCATGTCATAAAAGATAAGGACTTAAGAAGGTTTTTGCAAGAAGTTTTGGCAATCAACAAGCCTTTTGTTTACAATTCGTTTGAGTATTTTTTTACCCATGTTTTGGGAGTTAAGATAAAGGGTGGTTGTGTTTGGGTCGAAAGCCCATTAATAGATTATGTTTTAAGGCTTTTTATTAACAACAAAAGCATAGAAATTCAAGCAAAACAGGGTCAGGATAGTGGTGTAAGCATTGATGGTTTGCAATATATTGGGCGCAATTATGTTAATGTTAATTTATCGTCTTTTGGGCACGCAACAATACAATGTTCGCCAAAATAAGAAAACAAAAGCATATTATTGCCAAATAATTATCTTTGTGTTACAATAACACAAGAGGTGTAATATGGAGGATTTGTTATCAAACGAGTACAAACGCAATGCGCCGCTTTACGAGCGTATGCGCCCTAGTATTATTGATGATTTTATTGGGCAAGAGCATATTGTTGGTAAAAACAGCCTGTTAAGGCGTGCAATTAGTTCGGACATGTTGGGAAGTTGCATATTTTTTGGGCCACCCGGCACAGGTAAAACAACATTGGCAAACATTATTGCAAACACAACAAAAGCAAAGTTTGTCAAGCTTAATGCGGTTTCAAGCGGTGTTGCTGATGCAAAAAAAGTTATTGATGAGGCAAAACAACACTATTTTATGACGGGCAAAAGCACTTATTTGTTGCTTGATGAATGTCACCGCTGGAACAAAGCCCAATCAGACAGCGTTTTGTCCGCTATTGAAGAAGGGTATATTATTTTTATTGGTTCAACTACCGAAAATCCTTTTATTTCAATGACTCGCGCTATTGTATCAAGATGCCGAATATTTGAATTTAAGGCTTTGTCTAGTGATGATATAAAAACAGCACTTTTGCGCGCCGTTGCCGATAAAGAAAAAGGACTTGGTAATCTTAATATCAACCTTACAGATGAGGCACTCGAACATTTTGCATGGGCAAGCAATGGTGATTTAAGGTGTGCCATGACAGCACTCGAACTTGCTGTAAAAACAACGCCGTTAGATAAAAAAGGACAAATAACAATAGATAAACAAACAGCAAGCGAATCAATTCAGCGTAAGGTTATTTCGACTGATGAAAACATGTATTATGACATGTTGTCAGCCTTTTGCAAAAGCATTAGGGGAAGTGATGCCGATGCGGCGCTGTATTGGTCAAATCGCTTAATTAGTGCGGGCTGTGACCCTTTGCTTATTGCAAGACGCCTTATGGCGCACTGCAGTGAAGATATAGGAATGGCAGACAGCAACGCGCTTTTGCTTGCAACATCGGCACTTGTTGCATTAAAAAACATGGGCTTGCCCGAAGGGAACATACCACTTTCGCACGCTATTATTTATGCTTGTGAGGCACCAAAATCAAATAGTGTGGTTGTGGCTATTGCAAAAGCCCAAAAAGATGTTGAACACACGGGCAGTGACAATGTACCAAATCACTTAAAAAACCACCCAACACTCGACCACAAAACACCATACAAATATCCACACGACTTTGGCGGATATGTTTATCAACAATATTTGCCCGACAACATAAAAGACCACATTTACTATGTGCCAAGCCAAAATGGAAGGGAAAAAGGCCTAGTTAGGCGCAAGGTTTTCAAGCCAAACGAAGACACAAAATAGTTTTATTTGATTGTCAAAAATTTTACTATTTGGTATAATAAAACCATAAATACAAAAGGGGAATAATTTTATGGAACTAAAAAAGATTGATGCTCTTAAAGGCACTCAAACAGAAAAGAATTTGATGGAAGCATTTGCAGGAGAGAGTCAAGCCCGCAATAAATATGATTATTTTGCAAGCATAGCAAAAAAAGAAGGCTATGTTCAAATTGCAAACTATTTTACTGAAACAGCACTAAACGAAAAAGAGCATGCCAAAATTTGGTTCAAACTTTTCCATGGTATGGGCAGTACAAAAGAATGTCTAAAATGGGCAAGTGAAGGCGAAAACTATGAGTGGACGACAATGTACGAAAATTTTGCAAAAACTGCCGAAAAAGAAGGTTTTGCCGAAATTGCTAAGTTGTTTAGAGGCGTTGCACAAATAGAGAAGAACCACGAAGCAAGATTTAAGGATTTGCTTGCAAATATTGAACAAGGAAAAACCTTTAAGCGTGAAGACGAGCAAGAATGGGTATGCTTAAATTGTGGTCATCACTATTTTGGCAAAACAGCCCCACAAGAGTGCCCAGTGTGTGCACACCCACAATCATATTTTGCATTAATAAAAAAAGATTATTAAAAAAAGGCCCACAGGGGTCTTTTATGTATTATGCAACAAAATGCGCGTTTTAGCTGCCATACTATTCGCAAAACAAAGATGCATATTAATTGCTATGCATATCTATTTGTGGCAAAAATGATAAAAAAAAAGAGTAAATAACAAAAGCTTATCAAAAAACACGCAAGTCAATAATAAAAGCAAAAAAACATAAAAGTGTTGACGCTTTTATTTGACATTAACACAAAAACTATATATACTCTTATTTACTAGTAAACAACATTAAAAGGAGGAGCATTAAATGTCAATGTTGGCACACGCAAGCAATGATGCTTTTTCGCTTTTTGGGCTGACCATACACTGGTATGGGCTGATTATTGCTGTCGGTCTTTTGTTGGCCCTTGTATTGGGACGATTTAATGCGCCTCGCCGTGATTATCAAAAAGATGACCCGCTAGAATGGATACTTTGGATGTTGCCATTTGCAATAATTGGTGCAAGATTGTACTTTTTGATTTTTAATGGTGGCCCTTGGGGTTGGGAAGCCTTTGCCATTTGGAATGGCGGTTTGGCTGTTTATGGGGCTATTATTGGCGGTGCTTTGGGTGCGGTTTTGTACTGTGTGGTGCGAAAAAAAGATTTTCTCAAACTTGCTGATGTTGCTGTGCCAAGCCTTGCATTAGGCCAAGGCATAGGCCGTATTGGGTGCTATTTTGGTGGCTGTTGTTATGGCATTGAGGTTACCGACCCAAGTATGCAATGGTTTCCTTTTAGTGTACAAATAGATGGTGTTTGGCATTATTCTACATTCTTTTATGAAAGCTTTTTTGATTTAATTATTTGTTTACTTTTGGCGTTGATGTTGCGAAAAGTTAGCAATCGTGGTGTTGTTTTTGGTTGCTATTTGGTCTTGTATGGTATTGTTCGAGCATTAATAGAAGGTATTCGCGGTGAGTCACTTATGATAGGAACAACAGGAATACGCGTTAGCCAATTGTTAAGCATTTTGCTAGTGCTTGCGGGCATTGGTGTTATTATTTGGCGTGTTTTGGCCAACAAAAAACAACAAAAGGAGGCAATTAAATGAAAAACTTTACTCGTGAACCAAACGGATATTCACCGCGTGAAGTTGATGAATATTTAAGGCGCATCAAACACGAAAACGAAACACGGGCGCGAGAGCAAGCATCTCGTATGGCAAAAATGGATAAAGAAATTCGCAATTATCGCAGCCAAAAAGAAATGCTAAATCGTGCCCTCAAGATAACAAGCGAGATAGAAAAGTCCGCTCGCCGTGTTTATGATTTGGAAGTACAAAAAGTTCAGTTGCTGTACCGCAAGTGGGAGAGTATGCTTTCTGACCTTAGGGCAAGATTTGGCGCGGTAATACCAACTGCCGAAATTGACAACCTTATGGGTGATTTTAAGTATGACATGACCATATCTTTGCAATCAAAAAAGACGCCAAATGGCGGCCGAACTTACAGTCAATCTGTGCTTGAAAAAATGCAACATGCAGTAGGAAGCCTTGATGAACAAGAAGATCCCGAAACGGGCTTTAAGGTGCGCGACATTACCTTTGAATATGACAGCGAAGGCAATCCTGTTGGGGGCAATTATACACATTATGATGGTTACAGCCCAGAAGGTGCTGATGACCTAACACCTGCACAGCGCTTTATTAGTGGCGAAAGTGTTGATTTGCCTGCAAGTTATGGGGCAATGGTGGGCAACGAATTTATACTTCCTCCAAAAGAATTTACTGATGCCTTGCAGGATAGCAAAAAGGGTTTTAGCATAAAAGAAGCTTTGTCACCAAAAGACAGCCTCGAATCAATTTTGCGAGCACTTGATATTGATGGTGACGAAACACAGCAACATGGCCGATTAATAAAAGGTCGTGACACAAAAGATAAAGAAGACTAAATAGTCTTTTTCTTTTTATATCGTTTATACTATTCGCAAAACAAAAAGTGCATAGTTATTGCTATGCATTATTTTTGTCGCATTTTGACAACCTTTGTCACTTGATAAAAATAGTCCACAATTTATTTTGATTTGCAAACAAAATATAATAGAATAATTTTGCATTTAAGGAGGTAAATATGGCTATTAACAAACTATCCAACATAAAAACATCTGCAAAGCAGGCTAGGCAAAGATTAATAAGTGGATATTGGAATGATATTCGTCAAAAACGAACCGAATATTTTGACAAAATAGATAGTCAAGACCGAGAAAAACTGCAAAAAACATATGCAAATAGGATAGAACGGAAACTAAAAGAACAAAATGTTGCAGACCCCGATGCTGTGCTTTATAAAAAAGTGTGCAAATTGCAGGCACAGGATACATTTGTATTAAATCCTATCAGTCAATTAATTAACCATGAAGAATATGATAGACTGTCGGATTGCGAAAAACAACTATATTTAATGCGGCTCACAAAAAAATATAATGAGTTGCTTGATAGATACAACGAAGAACAAAAAGATAATTATTTTTCTTATGCGGTAAAACAATAAAACTTTTAAGAGGCTTTTGCCTCTTTTTTGCTTGCCAAATTTTGAGATTGTTGGTATCATTTTTGTATTATATACAAAAGGAACAAACTATGAGCATTATAGATAGCCTTAATGAAGAACAAAAAGCACCTGTTTTGTGCACCGATGGACCAATACTAGTAACAGCAGGCGCCGGCAGCGGAAAAACAAGACTTCTTACTCATAGGATTGCCTATCTTATATGCGAAAAAGGAGTTTTGCCACAAAACATTCTTGCCATAACTTTTACAAACAAAGCAGCAAACGAGATGAAAACTCGTATTATGCGCATGGTTCCTAATGCAAAGGATATGTGGATTTCTACCTTTCACAGCATGTGTGTTACAATATTGAGGCAGAATATATCACGAATTGATGGGTATAATGCTCGTTTTAGTATATATACTGACACCGAAAAAAACAAAGTATTAAAAGATATTTACAACCACATTGGCATAACTGATGACAATACAAAAAAGAACATTGAATATCATATATCAAACATCAAAAACAGCAATAGTACACTTGAAGAATACCTAAAAAAATTGCCCGATTATATAGATTTTGATTTATTGCGAGAAGTTTACATCGAATACAACAAAACCCTAAAGAATAATAATGCGCTAGATTTTGATGACTTGCTTGTTATGACTTATTATGTACTTTACAATTTTGACGATGTGCGAGAATATTATCAAAATAAATTTAAGTACATTCATATAGACGAGTTTCAAGACACAAACACAGTTCAATATGACATTGCAAGTATTTTGGCGGGCAAATGGCACAATATTTTGGTAGTTGGTGACGAAGACCAGTGCATATATGGCTGGCGTGGCGCAAATATTGAAAACATAACAAATTTTAAGCGTGATTTTCCGACAGTTAAGATTTTTAAGTTAGAACAAAATTATCGTTCGACAAAAAAGATATTAAACAAAGCCAATTTGGTTATTGCCAATAACGAACAAAGACTTGACAAAACATTGTGGACCCAAAACGAAGAAGGGGCAGATGTTAGTTGTTATATTGCCGACAACGACCGTGCCGAGGCCGATTATGTAACACGCACTGTACACAATCTTGTGCAAAATTTTGGATATAATTATCGTGATATTGCCATTCTTATGCGTTACAATGCACCATCTCGCTTGTTTGAAGAATATTTGTTGCAATACAACATTCCATATAAGGTATTGGGCGGCTTTAAGTTTTTTGAGCGTGCCGAAATTAAAAACATAATTGCGTACTTGCGCGCTATTGTCAATCCAAAAGACAACGAGAGTATTTTGCGAATTATCAACTATCCAAAGCGTGGCATAGGTGACAGCGTTATTGCCGAATTGCAGTCAAAAATGGGTTTTGAAAGTCTTGTTGATATCATCAAGAATAACGAAAAATATGGTTTTAGCCCAAGCGTTGCAAAAAAATTATGTCTTTTTCGTGATATATACAACGACCTAGAAGATAATGCCAACAACTTAAATCTTGAGGATTTTGTAGAATATTTGGTAGATAAAATTGACTTTAAGGCACAGTTTAATCCAAAAGATGATGACGATTACAACAAAATACAAAACATCGACCAATTTGTTGCAAGCGTAAAAGATTTTGTTCAAAACAACCCCGATAGCACTTTGCCCGATTATCTCGAATCGATAACTTTGATTAGTGATATCGATTCGGTTGCCGAAGATGACAACAACTTACTTATCAGCACTGTTCATGCCGTAAAGGGCCTTGAATATAAGGTTGTGTTTATTGTTGCATTAGAAAATGGAATGTTTCCAATTATTCGCACAGGTGATAGGCCTAGTGATATTGAAGAAGAACGCAGGCTTATGTATGTGGCAATAACTCGAGCAAAAGAAAGACTTTATCTTACAATGTCTCGTCGCCGTTATTTGTACAATCAAATAAAATATCAAGACATGAGTCCGTTTTTGGAAGAAATGGGCTATAACAACGATTTTAATTACGCATGTACGGGGGCGGGATACAATTATGTCGCACGCGGCAATGCCGATGTATATACAACCCAGCCACAAACACCAAAAACAAGCATGCAAGATGTTTTTAACAACAAAATTCAATCGCAAAAGAAAGATGTTTCGGCGTATGTGTCGGGCGTTAAGGTTATGCACCCAAAGTTTGGTGTAGGCATAATTATTGACGACACGCACTTAAACGACAATCGCACAATAACAATCAATTTTGACATTGTAGGCAACAAAACACTCAGCCTAGATTATGCGCCTTTGCAAATATTAAAAAAATAGGAGTAAAAATGTTAGACAACAAAACAAAACAAGAAATACAGCAACTTGTTAAAGACCTAAACAAATACAACTATCACTATCATGTGTTAGATCAACCAATTATTTCTGATGGTGAATATGACAGGTTGTATTATCATTTGGTTGATTTGGAAAAACAGACAGGATATGTTTTGCCCGACAGCCCAACACAGCGTGTTGGTGATACTGTTATGGAAGGTTTTTCGAAGTACCAACACAAAGTGCAGTTGTTTAGCTTGGACAAAGCACAAAACTTTGAGGAACTAGAACATTGGTATGAGGGTGTTGTTCAAAGTTTTCCAAAATCAACTTTTACCATAGAATACAAGTTTGATGGTTTGCGTTTGGCTCTAACTTATGAGGGTGGGTTGTTAAAAAATGCCGCAACGCGTGGTAATGGTCTTGTGGGCGAAGATGTAACAGCGCAGGTTCGCACAATACGCAGTGTGCCTTTGTCAATAGGTTTTAAGGGTAAAATCATCATAGAAGGTGAAGGCATAATGCTTATAAGTGAGCTAGAAAAATATAATGCTAGTTCAGCTGATGTTCTTAAAAACGCTCGCAATGCTGTTGCGGGGGCAATACGAAACCTAGACCCAAAAGTTACGGCAAGCCGAAATCTTGACTTTTTTGCTTATGGAATACCATATATTGAAGACAAAGCATTTGAGACACAAGAAGAATTAAGGCAGTTCTTAATTGACAACAGGTTTTTGGTAGGTAATTTTTTTGAAGTTAAAAAAGACATAAAGGATATCGAAAAAGTCATCTCGCATGTTGGTGATATCCGCAATGCCATTGATATACTTATTGATGGGGCTGTGGTAAAACTAAATCAAATTGCATACCGCGAACGCTTGGGGTATACAATACGCTTTCCAAAATGGGCCCTAGCATACAAGTTTGCACCACTAGAAGTAACAACAACTTTGCGCGATGTTATTTGGCAAGTTGGTCGTACGGGCAAGATAACCCCTCTTGCAATACTCGATCCTGTCGATATTGCGGGCGCAACAGTAAAGCGTGCAACATTAAACAACTATGATGATATTTTGCGCAAAAAAGTAAAAATAAATGCGCGTGTCTTTTTACGCCGCAGCAACGAGGTTATTCCCGAGATATTGGGTGTAGCACAAGAAAATAACGACTGTATTCCTATTGAATGTCCTACGCGTTGCCCAAGTTGCAAAACCGAACTTATTAAAGATGGTATGTTGTTGTATTGCCCAAATGTTTATAAATGTCCCGACCAGTTAAAAGAGCGTATGATTCACTTTTGTTCTCGTGATGCAATGAACATTGAGGGCATAAGAGATAAAACGGTTGATGTTTTGTTTGACAAATTAAAAATCAAAACAATAGACCAAATATACACACTTGGTAATGACGACCTATTAACACTCGAAAAGTTTAAGGACAAAAAGACAACAAACATATTGCAATCATTAAATAAATCAAAAGATGTTAATTATGCCAATTTTATTTATGCACTGGGTATTGATAATGTAGGCATAAAAACAGCAAAAGATCTAGCAAAAAATTTTGCAACATTTAATGATTTGCAAAAAGCAACGGTCGAAGATTTAAGCCAAATTCGTGATATTGGCAAAATTGTGGCACAAAGTATTGTTGATTATCTAAATGACCCATACAATGTAAAAATAATAAACAACCTGTTTGATTTTGGTGTAAACATTGTATATCCAAATAAAAAAGCAAGTATTAAGTTAAAAGATATGACCTTTGTACTTACGGGTACTTTGCCAACACTTTCACGCAATGATGCCACAAAATTAATTGAAGATAATGGCGGGCGCGTTTCTTCGTCTGTTAGCAAACAAACAACCTATGTTCTTTTGGGTGAAGAAGCAGGGTCAAAACTAGCAAAAGCACAAGTTTTGGGCATACCCACCATCAGCGAGAGTGAGTTTTTGGATATGATAAAATGATTGACAGAAACCACACCTTGTGTTAGAGTATTATTTATAATATTTTAGGAGAGTATAATGGATTTTGATATAAAGCAGGCAAAAAACCTTGCAAAATTATCTAGGCTTGAGTTTAGTGATGATGAATTAAAAGCATTCTTAAAAGATTTTAAGGCAACACTACAACAAGTCTCTCTTATCGAGCGTGTAGATGCAAGTAATGTTGATGTCAAAAAAGAAGACGATATTGTTAATATTTTAGAATTAAGGACTGATAAGGTTGTCAACACCTTCAGCCAAGAACAAGTAGTGCAAAATGCACCAGATAAAAAAGACGGGGCATTTTTGGTGCCTTTGACGGTTGATTAAAAGGAGAGTTGTTGTGAATTATTTGGATTTGGATATAACAGAAGTTAGGCAATTAATAAAAGACAAAAAAGTAACTAGTGTACAACTTGTCAAACTTTGCCTTGACCAAATTAACAAAACATCAAATCTTAATGCCCTAAACAGTGTATGCACAGATATGGCATTAAAACGCGCTGCCGAGATTGATGCAAAAATAGCCCGTGGCGAAGATGTGGGTGTTTTGGGCGGTGTTCCTATTGTTATTAAAGACAACATCAATATGATTGGCACAACTACAACATGTTCTAGCAATTTCTTAAAGAATTATGTTTCGCCTTATAATGCAACCGTTGTTCAAAAATTAATTGACGCGGGGGCGGTTATTATTGCAAAGGCCAATATGGACGAATTTGCCATGGGCAGTAGTAACGAGACAAGTGCTTTTGGTCCGGTTAAAAACCCAATAGACCCAACACGCGTTCCGGGCGGTTCTAGTGGTGGCTCGGCTTGTACTGTTGCTGCAAAACAGTGTTTTGGGGCACTTGGCACTGACACAGGTGGCTCTATTCGTGAGCCTGCAAGTTTTTGTGGCATTGTTGGGCTTAAGCCAACATATGGTCGTGTATCAAGATATGGCGTAGTTGCCTTTGCCAGCAGCCTCGATCAAGTTGGCCCTCTTACTCGCAGTGTGCGTGATAGTGCGCTTATGCTTGGTGTTCTTGCAGGGTACGACCAGCACGATATGACATCTAGCAAAAAACCAGTTGACAATTATTTGCGTGACATTGACAAAGGCGTTAAGGGCATGCGCATAGGTTTGCCAAAGCAATTTTTTACTGACAAACTCTCAAACGATGTACGCCAAAATTTGGATAAGGCCATACAAAAATTTAGGTCTATGGGTGCAACTATTGTCGAAGTAGATTTGAAAAATGTAGATACGGCATTGGCTGTTTATTATATAATCTCTAGTGCTGAGGCCGCAAGCAACCTTGCGCGCTTTGACGGAGTAAAATATGGCGTAAGAGCAAAAAATTTTGATGATATTGTTGATTTGTATTACAAATCACGCACTCAAGGTTTTGGCAAAGAAGTAAAACGCCGCATAATGCTTGGCAACTATGTTTTGTCTAGCGGATATTTTGACGCTTTTTACAACAAGGCAAAAAAGGTTCAAAAGATAATATCAAAAGAGTTTATTAATGCTTTTGACAATTGTGATGTTATCCTTGCGCCAACTGTTGCAACTGTTGCCTTTAAGTTGGGCGAAAAAACACAAGACCCTGTGGCAATGTATTTATCAGATATTTTTACAGTGCCAGTTAACATTGCAGGCATACCAGCAATTAGTGTGCCATGCGGTACCGACGAGAGTGGGTTGCCTGTTGGTATGCAACTTATGGGCAAACACTTTGATGAAGCAAAACTATTTCGAGTAGCCAACGCTTACGAAAAAACAACAAAGGGGGCTAAATAATGGCAGAATATGAAGTTGTCATTGGGTTAGAGGTGCACAGCGAACTTAATGCAAGTACAAAATGTTTTTGTGCCTGCAAAAATGAGTTTGGCGCAGCACCAAATACTCATTGTTGCCCTGTGTGCATAGGCTTGCCGGGGGCTTTGCCTGTGCTGAATCAAGAAGCCCTAAAAAAGGCCATAACAATGGGGTTGGCCGTTGGCTGCAAAATAAACAATTATTCGGTGTTTGAACGCAAAAACTATTATTATCCTGATTTGCCAAAAGCTTATCAAATTTCGCAAATGGTCAATCCTATTTGCCTTGGTGGTGGGGTAGAAATTGAGATTAATGGTCGCAAAAAGTTTATTAGGCTAAATCATATTCATCTTGAAGAAGATGCGGGCAAGTTAATTCATGACAGCGCAGGTACAATGGTTGATTACAACCGCGGTGGCGTACCACTGCTTGAAATGGTGTCCGAGCCAGATATGAACAGTGCAGAAGAAGCTGTTGCTTTTCTTGAAAAGTTAAGACAAATTTTGCTGTACACGGGCGTAAGTAACGCAAGAATGCAAGAAGGCAACATACGCTGTGATGTAAATGTATCTGTGCACAAGGTTGGCACTCCACTTGGTACCCGTGCCGAACTTAAAAACATCAATTCTTTTAGGGCGGTAGAGCGTTCTATTAAATACGAGGCAGACAGACAAATTGACATTCTTGAAAGCGGTGGCAAGGTTGTGCAAGAAACACGCCGTTGGGACGATGAAAAAGGTCAAACCTTTACAATGCGTTCAAAAGAAGACAGCCAAGATTATAGATATTTTCCGGACCCAGATATATTGCCAATTAACATAAGTGATGAATATGTTGTACAAATTATGGCAACATTACCAAAACTTGCCGAACAGCGAAAAAGTGAGTATATTGCCCTAGGGCTTACCGAGCAAGATGCAGGGCTGCTTGTTAGTCAAAAAGTATTTTCAGATTATTTTGATGCAGTTTGCAAAGAATATAACGAGCCAAAGTTTGTTTGCAATTGGATAACAAGTGAAGTATTCAAGCGCCTTAATACGGCCGAAAATGATGATATTGTTATTCCTGTTTGTGCACATAATCTTGCCCTGTTATTAAAAATGTACAAAGAAGGCGAGATTAATCAAGCAGGCGCAAGGCAAGTGTTTGACGAGATTTGGGCACATGATTCTGACCCTGTTGCTATTGTAGAGCAAAAAGGCCTCAAGCAAGTTAGTGATGTATCGGCAATAGAACAAATCTTAAAAGACATTATTGCGGCAAATCCAAACGCTGTTGCAGAATTAAAAAGCGGCAACACAAAAATAGTAAGTTTTTTTGTTGGGCAAGCTATGAAGGCTAGCCATGGTAAGGCTAACCCAAAGATCGTAAATGATTTGTTAAATAAATTAGTATAAAAAAAAAGAGGTAAGAAATATGGAAAAACAAACCAGTATGATAGAACCACCAATTGACGAGATGGTTAAAATGGTGGGAAATAAATTTTTGTTAACAGGTCTAATAACAGCAAGAGCAAAAGACCTAAGTAACGAATATTTTGCTGGTGAACCACAAGATGTTGACCCAAAAGTAATTACAATAGCCACCGAGGAGATTTACGCAGGCAAAGTTAGGGCATAAGAGGTAAGAGATGATAGCCGAAGTGATAGTTGATATTGCTAACTCTAATGTAGATAAGATATTTGATTATATTGCAGACGAAAACACATTGGTGGGCAGTCGTGTATCAATACCTTTTGGAACTAGGCATATTGAAGGCTATGTTATTGCATTAAAAGAAAAAAGTGAAGTTTCGCAAGACAAACTTAAAAAACTAGGGCCAATGATAGATGATTATCCTGTGTTGACACCTGAATTGATAGAGTTAAGTGATTTTTTGTGTAAAAACAACCATCTCAGGCGCATAGATTGTATGCGTCTTTTTGTGCCCAGCCAATTGCGTTCGGGCAAAGCAAAACCACTTATTATTAACTATTTGCGTGTAAGCAGTGACTTTAACAAAGACGAATTGCTTTCTTCAATTCGTGCAAATGCAACGCGCCAACGAGATATGATTGAATATCTCGAGCCCAACCAAGCATATCCCAAGGCCGAATTAAATAAATACTTTGGCCAAAACAATATCAATCGAATGATAAACAGCGGGCTTTTGACCGAGTTTTTGCAACACAAATTGCGAAAGCCATACATAATTGACAAACAAGACAAGATAGTAAAACTTAGTCAAAAACAACAGCAGGTTGTTGATGATATATTAAACGCAAAAGAGGGTGTGCATCTTGTTTTTGGTGTAACCGGAAGCGGTAAAACCGAAGTTTATATGCATATTATCTCACAGGTAATACAACAAGGCAAAAATGCCATTATGCTGGTGCCCGAGATATCACTAACCCCACAAGTTATGGGCAATTTTAAGGCAAGATTTGGTGATAATGTGGCCTTATTGCACAGCGGA
>JAFTCZ010000070.1 GCA_017454425.1 Clostridia bacterium
ACATTGTAAAACCGCTTGACACAATAGACAGTATTGCAAAAAAACTTAATGTGCAAAAACAAGAACTTATCCACAAAAACAATATAACAAGGCTTTTTATTGGACAAAAACTCGAATATTAATACTATGCATATTATGCACTTTTGTTGTTGCCATCTAGTAATATATGGTGCATAGTATATGATTCTAACAAAGAAAAAAGCATAGTACCTATGCTTTTTGTTTTATTTTAGATGTGTACGCAACCATTCATCTAATTCGTCTAGTTTTACTCTTACTTGTTCCATACTATCACGGTCACGAACTGTTACGCTGTTGTCTGTTTCGGTATCAAAATCTACTGTTACGCAGTATGGTGTGCCTATTTCGTCTTGGCGACGATAGCGTTTACCAATAGAACCTGTTGTGTCATATTGCGCACGATAATTTTTGCTTAAATCACCAAAAATTTGCATTGCTTTGTCCTCAAGTTTTTTAGACAAAGGCAAAACCGCCACCTTAATTGGTGCAAGTGTTTTGTTAAGTCCCAAAACAACACGACTATCATTGTTTGGCAATTCTTCTGTGCGGTATGCACTGCACAGTATTGCAAGCAACAACCTATCTACCCCCACACTTGGCTCGATTACATAAGGAATATACTTTTCGTTGGTAAATGGATCGGTGTAAGTCATGTCTTCACCACTATATTCTTGGTGTTTTGACAAATCATAGTTTGTGCGGTTTGCAATTCCCCACAACTCACTCCAACCAAAAGGATATTCAAACTCAATGTCGGTTGTAGCCTTCGAATAGAAAGACAATTCTTCTTTTTCGTGGTCACGGAAGTGAAGTTTTTCGGGTTTTATGCCCAAAGATTTACAAAACTCCATACACTCTTTACGATAATGCACAAACCAATCTTCCGATTCATTTGGGTGACAGAAAAATTCCATTTCCATTTGCTCAAACTCGCGTGTACGAAAAATAAAGTTTCCTGGGGTTATCTCGTTGCGGAAAGATTTTCCTATTTGGCAAATACCCATAGGAAGTTTTGCACGAGTAGAACGCAAAACATTCTTAAAGTTTGTAAAAATGCAGGCACATGTTTCGGGACGAAGATAAACTGTACTTTTTGCCTCTTCGGTTACACCAATAAAAGTTTTGAACATCAAATTAAATTTGCGAATTGGCGTAAACTGCCCTGTTTTGCCACACACTGGGCAAGCAATATTGTGTGCTGCCACAAACTCTTCCATCTCGGCATCTGTCATTGCTTCGCTTGATTTTGAGTTAATATGGTTGCCCTTTTTCTCTTGGTCGGCCATCCATTCTTCAATCAATTTGTCGGCACGGTGTCGTGACTTGCACGCACGGCAATCCATCAAAGGATCGGTAAAACTTGCCAAGTGCCCACTTGCTTCCCATATACGAGGGTTTGCAATAATGGCACTATCAAGTCCTACATTGTTTGGCTCTTGTTGTACAAACCTGCGCCACCAAGCGGCTTTTATGTTGTTTTTTAATTCAACACCCAGTGGACCATAATCCCAACTGTTTGACAAACCACCATATATCTCACTGCCCGGATATATAAGACCAGTGGTTTTGCAAAAAGAAACCAATTCTTGCATTGTTAATTCTTTCATTTTTATCTCTCCAAATAAATATCATATATTATAACAAAATGTCACATTTAAGTCAATGGCGCAAAGCCATTTTAATAAGCAAATATCGTCTTAAAACAATGTTATGCAGTATATTTAATATGTTTTGGACATAAAATAGATAAAAAGTTGGTGCACGAATATGTCTGTTTGGATAATAATTATTTTGGGAATTGTTCAGGGTTTAACCGAATTTTTACCAATATCAAGCAGCGGGCATCTTGTGATTATTGAAAAATATGCAAATTTGGATATTGACAGCACAGTTGTAAATGTTGTGTTGCATTTTGCAACCTTGCTGGCTGTGTGCATTTTTTATCGCAAAAAATTGTGGCAGATGATAAAACAGCCCTTTTCAAGGCAAACACTGTTCCTAATTATTGCAACATTGCCTGCGGTGGTGTTTGTACTTGTTTTTAATGATTTTATAACAAACAATTTAACAAGCAATTTATTTGTTGGGATAGGCTTTTTGGTAACAGCAATTTTGCTTTTGGTTGCGGATATTTCAAACAGGCGCACACGCATATGCACAAATATAAACTATAATCACAGCATACTTATGGGTATTGCACAAGCTTTTGCAATTTTCCCGGGACTTAGCCGCAGCGGAACAACTCTTGCCTTTGGGTTAATCTCGGGAGTGAAAAAAGATGATGCACTAGATTTTAGTTTTTTGATGTCAATTCCAATAATACTTGGAAGTCTAATTTATGAAATTGTTGGCGCAAATAGTTTTGAAAGTGTTGTGGGTACTGATATTCTTTATCTTTGTCTTGGTGGAGTGTTTGCATTTTTGACTGCTTGCCTTAGCATTAAATTTATGCAAAATATCATAAAGCGAATGAAGCTTTGGTGGTTTGTGCCATACTTGATAATTTTGGGAATTTTGGTTATTGTATTGTAAAATAAAAAAATAAAAAAGGCATAATGCCTTTTTTTATTCGCCTTTAAGTTGTTTGATTTCTGCCTTTAATCTTTCAATTTCTTCTTTCATAGATTGATATTCAATTTTGGGAATAGTAATGTTTTCGATGTCAACATTTCTTGGGTCGTTAGGCTGTACTACATATGCCTTACGACTCATAATTGACATTACACAAAGCATTGCAAAGGCAACCAAAAATTCAACACCAATAAGTTGTGCAACAACTTTTATGCCAAATAAATCTACGCCCCAAATAAGAAGTGTAATCAAAATTACCGCAACAATAACAAGTGAATA
>JAFTCZ010000007.1 GCA_017454425.1 Clostridia bacterium
AAATACTCAAATAAGAAATCAAGAATTATTTATTATGAAACTTTAAATGAAATGTGGCAAAATAATTTTGATTAATTCATATTCAATTATATGCAAATAGCGTCGTTTTAGGCAAAATAGGAGAGAATTAGAGCGAATTTTGAGAAAAGAAAAGACTGGCAAATTGAAGAGAATTGCTGGTCTTTTTTATGTGCAAAAAATATGCAATTTATATGCAAATATTTTTGAGTAAAATTTTGGCAATAAAAAAAGCCCATAAAATGGGCGTTTTAGTGGAGCTAATGACGGGAATCGAACCCGTGATCCCCACCTTACCAAGGTGGTGCTCTACCGACTGAGCCACATTAGCAGATAAAAAATTCGGTTATTAAGATAATTGGACCTTGGGGCTTACCAAGGTATGTAACAAAACAAAAAGTCCAGTGCTCATACATTCTAAAAGCCCGATAAGTTTGCTTAAATTATTTGACCTTTTTGGCGTGGGATTGTATAATTAAATTATAATAACAAAAGGAGTTTATGATAATGGCAAAAAAAGCAAAAATGAATGTTAAAAATTTGATTTGTGCACTTGTTTATATCTTAATGGGTAGTTTGTTGATTGGTGCATATTTTATGCCTGTACTAGTTAATTCGGAAACAATAACAGGCAATGTTGTTAGCACTTACAGCTGTTCATACATAATTGCAAATGGCAACAGTGATGGTGGATATATGGCATTTGCAATCATGGGGCTTGCTTCTATGATTCTGGGTTGCCTAATGATATTAGGGGCATTGATTGGCTTGTGCGTTAAAGTTAAAAACCTAGACCTTTTGATGATTTGCTTAACATTGTTGATTACAATAATGGCTGTTGCTATTTTGATAATTGCTATTACCAAGACAGGAACTGCTTTGGCAATCGCAACAACGCTTGGCTTTGCTGCATTTGCTTTCTTAATTGCAGGTGTTTTGGCATTGCTTGCTGCTTTGTTCCAAAAATCTAAATTATAATTATAAAAGATTGTCAAGTGACAATCTTTTTTACTTGCAAAGTGCAATTTTGTGTGCTATAATCAAAAATATTGGAGGATATACAAATGGGAAAGTTTTTTAGTGATTTCAAAAAATTCATATCTCGTGGCAACATAGTAGATATGGCTGTTGGTGTAATTATTGCTACTGCGTTTACCGCAATTGTTACGGCACTTACAAGCAAAATTATTATGCCATTTATTAACTGGTTGTTGTCTTTAAGTGGGGCAGATGGCTTGATGTCTGCATACACATTCCTAGACAAGCGTTATGTTTTGGACGACTTGGGCAACCCAACTGATGTAGTTGATTTGGCAAATAGTATTTATATTGATTGGGGCGCATTCATAACTGCAATTATTAACTTTATATTAATTGCACTTGTGTTGTTTATTATACTTCGTGTCATGATGAATGCACAAGGTTTTGTTCGTAAGGCAAAAGGTGAGATGCCAACAAAAGAAGAAAAGAAACAACTTAAAGCCGAAGGCGTTAATATGAAAAACCGTGCAGAGGTCAAAAAGGCGATAAAAGAGTTGCGTGAGCGCAACAAAGTGGTTGAAGAGCCAAAACCAACAACTGACGAACTTCTTGCAGATATTTTGGTTGAGTTAAAGAAACAAAACAAAACTGATGAGCTAAAAGAAGCAGTCGATCTTGATGAACAAAAATAAAATATGGGGTTAACCCATATTTTTATTTTTCTAACAACTTTTGTAGTGTTCGCCAAGAGAGTAGTGCACACTTTACTCGGGCTGGCATATGTGAGATGTTTTCAAAAATAATTGCATCACCAAGTAGTTGTTTTTCGTCCTCGGTGATGGTTTTTCCGTCAATCATAGAAATGTAAATGTCTATGATTTTTTTTGCCTCATCAATCGTTTTGCCAATTAATGTGTCAAGCATAATTGAAGTAGAACTTTGGGATATTGCACAACCATAGCCCACAAAACTTGCATCTTTGATAATATCATTATTAATTTTTAACTGCAGGGTAATGTCATCGCCGCAACTTGGGTTGTGCCCATGCATACTATGTGTTGGGGAGTCCAAATCATGGTTGTAAACACTGTTTGTGCTGTGTTCCATAATTTGGTCATACACCTCATTCATAATTTCATCATCAGTCATAATTTACACCTTTATATATTTTTTGAACTTTTCATAAATTTTTTGCAGTGCATCAACAAGTTTGTCAACATCTTGTGTTGTGTTGTAAACAGAAAGACTTACACGGCAGGAGCTTTGAATACCAAGATAATTGTGAAGTGGTTGGGCGCAATGATGACCCGAGCGGATAAATACATCAAATTTATCCAGCCAACTTGCAACATCATGTGGGTGAAGCCCCGGAATATTAAATGAGATGACGCCCGAGTGACATTTTGAATCTTTTGTGCAATACAGTTTTACAAAAGGCAGTGCAGACATTTTTTGCATGGCGTATTGCATAAGTTGTTTTTCAATTTTTGAAATATTTTCATAGCCAATGCTGTTTATATAATCTACCGCTGCGCCAAGCCCCACAACGCCGCCAGCGTTTTGCGTGCCTGCCTCAAATTTGTTTGGAAGTGGTGCATAGGTGGTGTCTTGTTCGGTTACATATTCAATCATGTCACCACCAAGCAAAAATGGTTGCATATTATCTAAAAGTTGTTTTTTGCCATACAACACACCAACGCCCATTGGCCCAAACATTTTGTGTGATGAGAATACTGCGAAATCGGCATCTGTTTTTTGCACATCAAACGGCATGTGCGCAATGCTTTGGGATATATCTACAATAACAATTGCGCCAACCGAATGTGCTTTTTTAATAATACTTTGCACATCATTTATTGTACCCAAAACATTAGATACACTAGAAATGCCCACAATTTTTGTGTTTTTTGTTATTTTTTGCTCAATTTCACTCTGTTTTATCTTAAAATCATCATCGAGATATAAATATTTAAGTGCAGCCCCTGTCTTTTTGCAAACCATTTGCCAAGGAACTATCATGCTGTGATGTTCCATTATTGATAACACGACCTCGTCACCCGCTTTTAGGTTATTAAGTCCATAACTATATGCAATTAGGTTTAGGCTTTCGGTTGCGTTTTTTGTAAATATTATTTGCTGTGGTGCAGGTGAGTTAATAAGAGCGGCAACCTTTTCTCTTGCCTCGTCATACATTTTTGTTGCCCTTAGGC
Source organism: Clostridia bacterium (assembly GCA_017454425.1). The sequence continues at coordinate 3,210 of JAFTCZ010000007.1, forward strand.
TTAATGAATATGCGCCGCGATGTGGATTGGCGTTTGATTGGGTGTAATAATCGTGCACAGCACTTAAAACACAATTTGGGTGCTGCGAGGTTGCGCCACTGTCTAGATATGCAAATTGATTGTTTTTTAATATCTCAAAATCCGCTTTTGGTTGTTTAGTTTTCACAGCTTATCCTCCTTTCTATATTCTTATTAACAAGGTTTTTGATGCTGTGATCAAATATTTTTTCGATGCTTTGATTAAATTGAGCACGAATAAGCATTTTTATTGCTTCTTTTTTTGGTATGCCTCGTGATTGCAAATAAAACAACGCGCTTTCGTCAACTTTGCCCGCGCTTGAGCTGTGGCTTCCGTTAACATCTTCTTCGCCACAAAGAAGCATTGGCAATGCTCGTGATTTTGCATTTGGTGAGAGCAGCATGCAATACTCGTTTTCGTCACCCGTGCTTTGCTTTGCACCCTTAACAAAATTTATGGTACCCTTATAGTGTTTTTTTGCGTTTTGAGTTAATGCGCCAATAGTGTTTAGTGTTGCACTGCTTTTTGCGTCTTTTAGGTTTGCAAAGTAATTAAGGTCTATGGTTGCATCTTTTTCGCCAAAATAAATTGTATTTAATGTTGTTTTTGAATTTTGCCCAATTGAGTTTGAATAAAGATTATGAATTGTTATTGCACTGCAAAAGTCAACAAGATGATAATTAATAATTGCGTTTTGTTCTTTTTTATCTTCAATATTTACAAAATTATTGCCCACAAAATTTGAATAAATAACAACATCAACAATGCTATTTTTTTGTGCATTTATTTTAATAACGCCGCTGTGATATGCCCTTGTGTTGCCCTCATATTTAATAACAATTTGTGCTTTTGTGTTTGGCATGGCGGTTATGTTTAATACATCAACAAGCGTTTTGTCTTTTGCATCAAATTTTGCACTTACCACAATTGGTGATGTTGTGTTTTGTTTTATTGTTAAGTGGTTTTTTGTGTTTGCAATATCATACATCATTTGCAATGTTGGTGATATGGGGGCGGTAAGCTCGTATTCGACATTTTGATTAAGTTCGAATGTATTTTGTGGCAAAATTGAATAATTGTCAAAACGCTTGATGTTGCACAAAAGTTCATTGTCGGCAATTTCGATGTCATTCATCATATAATTGCGGGCGGTGAGTGTAAGTGAAGGATTAATTCTTGCCATCAGCCAATACCTCCTTTTAATTCAAGGTTTATAAGCCTGTTCATTTCTACGGCATATTCCATAGGCAGTTCTTTTGATATTGGATTTGCAAATCCCCTAATTATAAGTGCACGGGCATCTTCTTCACTTAAGCCACGAGACATAAGATAGAAAATTGTTTGTTCACTAATTTTTCCTACTTTTGCCTCATGAGAAAATATGATGTCATCATTTTCAATGTTGTTTACAGGAATGGTGTCGCTGCGAGAAAAATCATCAAGCATAAGTCCATCACAACTTACGCTACATCTAGCACCCTTTGCATTTGAAAGTATGCTTACAAGACTTCGATAGGTTGCAATTCCGCCATTTTTTGAAATACTGCGAGAGTTTACGACACTTGATGTGTTTTTGCCAATATGCACCACCTTAAAACCTGTGTCAAGGTTTTGCCCAGCCCCCGCAAAACTTATTCCTGTATATTCGGTGTGTGCATTGTCGCCACGCAACACGCTCATAGGATAAAGCATCGAGATGCGGCTTCCAAAGCTTCCGCTAATCCATTCCATCGTTGCATTATTCTCAACTATTGCTTTTTTGGTATTTAAGTTTAGCATGTTTTTTGACCAATTTTCAATAGTAGAATATCTAAGGTATGCATTATCTTTAACAAACAATTCTACGCAACCGGCGTGCAAGTTGACTGTGTTATATTTTGGCGCACTGCAACCTTCAATAAAGTGCAAACTTGCACCATCTTCTACAATAATAAGGGTATGTTCAAACTGTCCGCTGTCGGGTGAGTTAAGCCTAAAATATGATTGCAAAGGTTTTTCTAATTTTACGCCTTTTGGTACATATACAAAACTTCCACCACTAAACACAGCATAATGAAGGGCAACAAATTTGTGGTCGGATAGGGGAACGCAACGAGAAAAATATTTTTTTACAATATCAGGATAATCACGAATGGCAGTATCCATATCGGTGTAAATTACTCCCATTTTTGTCATTTCGTCCTGAATAGAGTGATAAACAACCTCGCTGTCATATTGTGCACCAACACCCGCAAGGTATTTGTGCTCGGCCTCAGGTATTCCAAGTTTGACAAAAGTGTCTTTTATTTCTTGCGGAACATCATTCCAATCACTTTTTATATCTGTTTTTGGCCTAACATAGGTTGAAATTTCGTCCATGTTAAGCGCGGACAAATCGGGCCCCCAAACAGGCAAAGAAAGTTGGTTATAAATTTTTAGGGCCTTTAGGCGAATGTTTAGCATCCATTTTGGTTCATGCTTTTGTGCGGAAATTTGTTTTACAATATCTGCACTCAAGCCTTTTTCCATTTTGTATGCATAATTGTCTTTGTTCCTAAAATCATACAAATTTTGGTTTGGCTCGTTTAATATGTTTTTTGCCATTAATTATCACCTCTAAAATTTGCATAGCCGTGCAATTCAATTTCTTTAATAAGTTTTGGTCCGCCTGTTTTAACAATTTTTCCGTCAACCAAAATGTGCACATAGTCAATGTCAAGTGATTGCAAAATTTTTGAAGAGTGGGTGATAATAAGAAGAGCATTTTCGGGGCTTTTGTAAATATCTATTCCTTTTGATACAATTTTTATTGCATCAACATCAAGGCCCGAATCGGTTTCGTCAAGAATTGCAAGGCGAGGGTTTAGTGATAATAGTTGCAAAATCTCGTTTTTCTTTTTTTCGCCGCCACTAAAACCAACATTAAGGTCACGAGAAAGCAAAGTTTCGGGCATTTGCAGTTCTTGTGCTTGTTTTGAAAGTGTGTTTTTTAGTGCCACGGCGGTTGTTTTTTCACCCTTTTTTGTTTTTACCGTTTTGATAAAGTTAAGGGTAGAAACACCCTCAAGTTCAACAGGGTGCTGAAAAGACATAAACACTCCCTTTTTTGCTATTTCGTCTGTTGTAAGCGTTGAAGCGTCAATGCCGTCTAAAAATATTTTTCCTTTATCAAGCTTGTATGCAGGGTTATTAAGTATTACATTGCCCAAGGTGGTTTTGCCCGCACCATTTGGCCCCATTATTACATGAGTTTCGCCTTTGTTGATGGTAAGATTTAGGCCTTTTAATATCTGTTTCCCCTTTGTGCTTGCATATACATTTTTTATCTCTAATAGCTTTTCCATTATTGCTCCTTATTAATTCCTACTAAATTAGTATGAATTATTTTACTATATAAATAGTAAATTGTCAATAACAAAAAAGGCATTAATTGCCTTTTGTTAATAAATCTTTTATGGTTACACCTGATAAATAGTCGTTAATTAAGATGTTTAGGGTGCTCCACACATCGCCACCCACACAATCTGATTTTCGTGGACAGTTAATGTCACAGCTAATTTGTGGGGTAATGTCACCGGTTGCTTCAAGAATATCTTTTATGTTTGTATGGCAAGCGGGGGCGGCGAGGCGATAGCCACCATCTTGTCCGCGTTGACTAACAATAAGACCTTTGCGAAGTAGTTTACCGGCAATTTGTTCGGCATATTTAAGAGAAATTCCTTGATTTTTTGCCACATCATTAAGTGAAGTATAGCCTTCATTTTTTGCAATATCCACCATAATACGCACACCATATCTGCCTGCAGCCGAAATTTTCATAATTTGCTCCTTTGGTTTTTGTTTGAATATACCATAAATAAAAAAAATTTGCAACTTTGGGCGTTGTTTTGTGGCATTTTATGTAACAAAAATGGAGAATTGGCATATAACAAAGGTGTGCAAAAATAACTTAGAAATTTTATAAATATTGTTGACAAAAGGTATTTTTTAATGTAATATTTAAGGGTTGTATCACTAAATGCAAATATTGTTGTGCGATACAAGGTGATACTTTGTGTCCTATCGGGGTGTAGCGCAGTTGGCTAGCGCACTTGATTTGGGATCAAGGGGCCGGGGGTTCGAGTCCCTTCACCCCGACCAATGTGGTACGACACTTGTGACTTAGTAGCTCAGCTGGTTAGAGCGCTGCCCTGTCAAGGCAGAGGTCGAGGGTTCGAGCCCCTTCTAGGTCGCCATTGTGCCTTATGGCACATCTAATTATGGGACTATAGCTCAGTTGGTTAGAGCTATCGGCTCATAACCGATCGGTCCAAGGTTCGAGTCCTTGTAGTCCCACCAATGCTGTAAACCAACTTAGTTTCAGCACCATATGCCCTGATAGCTCAGTTGGTAGAGCAAAGGACTGAAAATCCTTGTGTCGTGGGTTCGAGTCCCACCTAGGGCACCATATGCTGGCGTGGCTCAACGGTAGAGCAGCTGACTTGTAATCAGCAGGTTGTAGGTTCGATTCCTATCGCCAGCTCCATATAATCTAGAAATTGAGGGGGTCTAGATTAACAACAACCCTCATCATGGGAAGTTTCCAGAGTGGCCAAATGGAGCAGACTGTAAATCTGTTGTCGGAAGACTTCAGGGGTTCGAGTCCCTTACTTCCCACCAATCAAAAA
>JAFTCZ010000071.1 GCA_017454425.1 Clostridia bacterium
ATTATTGTGCGAATTTCTTCGTTATCTAGTACTTGACTAAGGCGTTTTTTCTCGGCGTTTAGGGGCTTTCCACGAAGGTTTAGGATTGCTTGGAATGACCTGTCACGACCTTGTTTTGCACTTCCGCCTGCAGATTCTCCCTCAACGATAAACAATTCGTTAAGTTCGGCCTTTTTGCCTGTTGAGGCACTTAATTTGCCAACCAAATTAAAGTTTTCGATACTATTTTTTTGACGAGTTATCTCTTTTGCTTTTTTGGCAGCATCTCGCACTTTTGCTGCCGCCCTACCTTTTGACAAGGCTAGTTCGAGGTCACCTTTGTGCTCGGGCATCTCAAGATATTTGACAAGTTGAGTATAAATTATGTTTTCTACCGCAGGTTTAACCTCGGGGTTTCCAAGTTTTGTTTTTGTTTGGCCTTCAAATTGAATATTGCGCATTTTTACCGCAAGCGCCATAGTAAGACCCTCGCGATAATCTTCGCCAAGTGGTGGTGTTTCTTTTTCTTTTATAAGCCCTAGGCGTTTGCCACAATCATTAAAGGCACGAGTAATTGCCGATTTCATACCTGTCTCGTGCGTACCACCTTCGGTTGTTGGAATGTTGTTTACATAACTAAAGCAGTTTTCGGTGTATGCGCCTGTATATTGTAAAGCACAACACACCTGAATGTTTTCATCTTTGCCCTCTACATAAATAGGTTTGCGCTCGGCACCTTTTTGTTCGTTGATGTATGTAACAAAATCCTTAAGTCCGCCTTCATAGTGCAAGGTGATGCTGTATGGCACACCGTCTGTAAGTTTGCGCTGGTCGGTAAGAATGATTTTTATGCCCTTATTCAAAAAAGCAAGTTCGCGCAAGCGTTTTTCGACCGTTTCGAGATTAAATACAATATCTTCAAAAACTCGGTTGTCTGGCAAAAATCTTACTATTGTACCCGTGCGTTTTGTTGAGCCAACCTTTTTTAATGGCATTGTTATCATACCACTAACAATCTTGCCATCTTTTTCTTTGCTTTCAAAGCCCATTTCGTATTCGGCACCACCCCTAAAGATATAAACATTAAGCCAACGGGATAATGCATTTGTGACAGATGCACCAACACCGTGCAAACCACCACTAAAACCATAAGTATCATTATTAAATTTTCCACCAGCATGAAGTTGAGTAAAAACAAGTTCTACACCACTTACCTTTTTTACTGGGTGAATATCAACCGGAATACCACGGCCGTCATCTTCTACCTCGGCACTGCCATCTTCGTGCAAAGTTACTTTTATGGTCGTGCCAAAACCATTAACAAGTTCGTCCATGGCGTTGTCAACAATTTCCCACAAAATGTGGTGCAGTCCTTTTATTCCTGTTGTTCCTATATACATACCAGGGCGCATTCTTACGGCGTCTAAACCCTCAAGCACGACGATATCTTTTGAATCATAAGTTTTAGTCAAAACACTAGCCTCCATAAGTTTTTACTATTCAATAATAACACACTTTTCAAAAAAATGGCAAAGAAAAACGGCCACTTTTTTGCAAATTCATTAAATAATTTGGTCATTTTGTCCATAAAATAAACACAAGGGAGAATATTTTTTTGATGAAAACAATAATACTTACCGGGGGCGGAACAGCCGGACATGTTATTCCTAACATTGCACTATTTGAGGGACTAAACAAGTATTTTGAGCGCATTGTTTATATTGGCAGTGGCAACGATTTGGAAAAACAACTTGTGTGCAAATATGATTTTGTGCAATATCTTAGCATACCCACCGTTAAGTTAATTAGGGGCTTTAGTTTTAAGAATTTAACTATTCCATTTAGGCTGATTTTGGCAATAAAAGAAGCAAAAAAGTTGTTAAAACAAATAAACCCCGACATAATCTTTAACAAAGGTGGTTATGTGGGCTTGCCTGTTGTTTTGGCGGGCGCAAAACTTAATATTCCTATTATTGGTCACGAAAGTGACTTAAGTTTGGGACTTGCCCACAAACTAGTAAAAAACAAATATCGCTACATTTGCACAACTTTTGCAGAAACTGCCGAGAAATTAAAAAACGGCATATACACAGGTACGCCAATCCAACAAAAAGCAATAAAAACAAACTTTTTATCGCTAAAAGAAAAATTGCACCTAAATGCACTTCCCGTAATTCTAGTGCTTGGTGGAAGTCAGGGTGCACAACAGATAAACAACCTGATTGACAAAAATTTGGACAAACTTACAAAACAATATCAAATAATTCATGTAAGAGGTAAAAACAAACTCAACCCAAACCTTAAAAAACACAACTATTTGCAGTTTGAGTTTTATGAAAATATGGGAGAGTTGTATGCAACTTGTGACGCTTGCATAACACGAGCCGGAAGCAACACATTGCACGAGCTTTTGTACAACAATATTCCTATGGTTTTAATACCCTTGCAAAACGGGTCTAGGGGTGACCAAGTTGCTAATGCACATTATTTTGATAAGCACGGTTGGTCAACATCTCTTTACAACAAAAGCATTACAAACGACGAATTTTTAACAGCAATTAATCAAATGATGAATAAAAGTAAAAACAACAAACAACACATGCCTACAAATTGCGCCAACGAAAAAATAATAGACCTAATAGTTAAAGTAAGTGACAAAAAAACAAGGTAAACCCCCTTGTTTTTTGTTGCATAATTATACATTTTTGCACATATGCCCAATAATACTATGCACAATGCATGTAAGAATTATAAATAAATTCTATTGTAAAAAACATAAAATATTTGATAAAAGATAATACTATGCACAAATCTTATTAAAAATATGACAATAAGTCATTATTGAGAATATTTTATAAATATAAACAATTATGAATAATTATTTAGTCATAACAAAACTATTTTGCACCAAATTATTTAATACATCTGTCTCAAATTTTAGTTCTTTTTTGCTGTTGTAAGCAAAGTTTTGCACTGCATTTTGTATGAGTTTGTCAATAAGTACATTAAAAGCAAGTTTGGGCTCTTTCCACAAATAACACGCTAGCGACCCCGGTATTGTGTTTACCTCATTTAGGTATAATGTTTTGTCGCTGTACAAAAAATCAAACCTTGCAACGCTGCTGCACCCCAAAGCCTTGTATGCCTTTGTGGCTGTTTTTTGAATGGTCAATTTTAGCGTGTTTGGTATTTCTGCGGGAATAGTCCTTTGCATTTCTTTGTCTTTGTACTTTTTATCAAAATCATAAAGATTGTCGCTTTTTTGCACCTCTTCGATATTAGAAACAACCAGCTCATTTTCACTTTGCATGACGGCAATATTTAGTTCTTTATTTTGGGCCAAATATTTTTCAATTAAAATTTCATTATCAAAAAACAGTGCTTGCTCGATATTTTTTTCACATTCCCACTCATTATTTGCCACATTAATACCAATACTGCTGCCTAGTTTGTTGGGCTTTATGATGCAAGGATAGCCAATTTTTTTGTCAATTTGACAAAGAATATCTGCTTTGTTTTTGTCATAATCATTTTTTTCAAACTTTAGATATTCGACTATTTTTATTTTGTTGTATGCTAATATTTGTTTTGTGATGGTTTTATCCATACACAGTGCACCACACAAAACACTTTGGCCCGTATATGGAATATTGCACAACTGCAAAAGCCCAGACATCACCCCGTCCTCACCATTAAATCCGTGCAAACAATTAACTGCACAATATATAGGCTTTTGTTTTTTGCCAAACCGTGTAAAAATAATCAAACTATTATTATTTGGCATAAGTGTGCATTTGTTTAATTTTTGTTTTGTAAATGGTTGAAAGCTTTTTATATTAAAAAGATTGTCACCCGTCCACCACTCGCCTTCTTTGTCTATATACACAGGTATGGCATGATAGGCATGACTAATATTATTAAGCACGCCCAAGCCTGTTATTATTGAAATATCGTGCTCGACCGACCTGCCACCAAATAGAACTATTATGTTATTCATATATACATCTCCTTTTTGTGTGTATATATGAAAAAGCACACCATTTGGTGTGTTTTTGTTGTGAGATAATATCAGCGATAATTATCTGGTAAATCATTCTCCCAAAGAACTATATCTTTTGGCTTAATGTTTTCGGACAATAGTTGTTTTGTTGTATCAATCGAATCAGCTTGCAAAATATTTTGTTCGTCAAAGCCTGCGTCCAACAACCCTTGTTTGATTGAAAGATAATGTGTTTTGTTAACAATAATTACAAGATTGGCAACTTTTGCAATATGTTTTCCCAAATCATAATTTGCAACACGCTCCATAGTGCCAAGTTCGACAAGACCAGGTGTAACAACAATCTTTCGGCGATTATCAAATGTAGAAAGCACTTTTAAGGCACGCTGACTACCTTCGATGCTTGCATTGTAGGTATCGTCCAAAATTAATACATCATTATTTGATTTAATTAATTGCAAACGATGTTCTACTGGCAATATTCTGCCCACACCACGGGCTATTTCTTCCTTTTTAAGACCCAATTTATACGCAAGCATAATTGCAAGCAAAATGTTTGTTATGTTGTGCTCGCCAAATAGTTTTGTCTCACATTTAATTTCGCCAAGACCTTTAATATGCGCCGTAAAGTTTATGCCGTTTTCGGTCTGTTTGATATCTGTTGCATAACATTGTGCATCTTTGTTTGTCAAAGACACTTGTGCTTTTTGACATATAGATTTTTGATATATTGATAATGAGTTTTCGTTATCACCATCAAACACACAATACCCGTTTTCACCAAGTGAAAGTGGAGGCTCGGATTTTGTTCGTTTGATATTCTCGAGGCTATAAAAAGTTGCAAGATGTTGTTCGCCAACGGCCGTTACTATACCAAATTGTGGCTCGACCATGTCACACAACTCTTTTATCTCACCAACTTTTCGTGCACCCATTTCGGCAATCAAGACCTGATGGCTTGGTGACAAGTACTCTAGCACTGTTTTTGATATGCCTGTTGGGGTGTTAAAATTTAATGGAGTTGCGCAAACGCTGTATCTTTCGGATAAAATGGCTGTCAAATAGTTTTTTACACTTGTTTTGCCATAACTGCCTGTTATGCCAATTTTTATAAGTTGTGGATATGATTTTAATTCGTTTTTTGCCCTAAAGATATAGCCACGATTAATGGCGTTTTCTATTGGCTTTAGCATCCAGTGCGCAAATGGAACAGTAATAATAAGTGTTAACGGAGTTAATGCAACTATGCTAAACCTTAATGAAGGAATAAACACGCTTGAAAGCGCAATAAACCCAAATGAAACAATTAGGTTTAACAAAAATAAGACAAACACGCTTCGGTTCATACGGTTGGTCATCTTTAATGGTGTTTTCTTGGGTGCATGATAAATCTTTAACACCATATAAATACTTAATAGAAAATATAGCACCAAACCCAAATATGACAAATAATCAACATACACACGGAATATGGCGTTTGTCACAAGCAAACATGCAAGTGACAACAAACTTAAGACAAGCAATCGTACAACATATTTACCCCGCGTGTCTTTTAACCAATCAAAATATCCCCTTAAATGATAGCCCGACAATTGTATAATCTGCAAAAACTTGTACCCTTCAAAGCACAAAAGTATTGCATTAAGTAACGACAATGCCATGGCAATCCACAAATGAGGATTTGACCAATCAAAAAAAATCATTATTCGTCCTCCAAAAATTGATATATGCTTTCTAGCACTTTTACCTTTTGCTTAATATAGGCAAAGTGTCCGCCTTTTATAAGAACAATTTTACTGCATTTTATTTGTTTGTGCAAGAGTTTTGCCATATATAATGGCGTTTGATTATCTTTTTTGCCCCATATAATAAGAGTTGGCTGCTTAATTTGCCCAAATAAACCATCTAAATGTTGATTGACCACCCTTACAAAAACTTGCTTGTTGTTGTCGTTTAACGCCAAATAATCTGGCGACCCAAACTTTTTTAGGTCGCTTTGGGGTCTTTGTCCGTTTTGAACTTGCCTCTTTATGTGCTTGTATCTTTTTATTTTTAGATATTTAATTAATGAAAACCTTGGTTTTGCCCCCGCACTATCAATAAGTATCAATTTTGAAACAAGATTTTTGTATTTTGATGCCAAAATAATACCTATTCGCCCACCAAAACTGTGACCAACAACAATTACATTATTTAGGCCTTTTTGCAAAAGCAAATTTGCAACACAATCTGCATAATCATATATTCCAAATTGGCTAGAAGGATCTTGGCTTTGCCCAAACCCCCACAAATCAGGAATTATTACCCTATATTTTGATGACAAGTCATTGCCAATAACAAGCATGCTGGCACTACTTCCGCCCCAACCATGAAGAATTAATATTGTTTTTCTGCCTTGTCCATAATCTAACACATGGGTATGCAGATTGTTTACTAACAAAACTCACCTCTTAAACAAGTTTTTTGGTAAGCAAAACTACATCTTTGTCATTATTTGTTTTTATCTTAAAACCACACGCCCCAAACAAATTGATTGCGGGCATATTGTTAGCATTAATGGCTGCATTTAGTGATTTAATTTTTTGTTGCTGCAATTTTTGAATTAATTGATTAATGGCATATTTTGCAACACCTTGGTTGCGCGCCCTTTTATCGACAATCAACCTTTCAATAATTGCAACACTATCTTTTTTTGTGTAGGCAACAACACCAATTAACGAGCCCTTAAACACAAGCTGATAACACACAAAATTTGGGTCAATCAGTTTTGTTTGCCAGTCATAAACATTAAAGGGTTTGTACCAATCATCTTGCTGATTATCAATTCCGCATAGTGCCATGCTTTCACTTTCTTGTGCCTTTGGCATATCAACCATCGAAAAATCAACCTTACAAACCTCTACTTGGGCAAGTCTTAAATAAAGCGGCTGAACTTGCGCATTATCACAAAAATCATCTTGCTTGATGTGCTGGGTTATGCACTTATATAGTGATATTGCACTAAATGGCATAATGTTGCAATCACAAATACCCTCAATTTTGTCTAATGATATAACATATAGATCATCAATATCATTAATGCATTGCATAAAATGTGCAATGGTATCCACTCGGGGCAAAGTATCATATTGCAAACCCTGTTTTTTAACATCAAATATTTGATAATACACTTGCCCTGCCCCCGCATTCATAACAGAACAAACCTTTTTGACATCAATAGTTTTGTCAAATATATTATATGCCAACACCTCAAGTGAATTGACAGCCACTATTGGTATATTGTGTACATAGGCAAAAGTTTTTGCAACACTTAGGCCAATTCTAATTCCTGTAAACGAGCCCGGACCTGTTACTACGCCAATGCAGGTTATGTCACAAAGATTAACATTGTGTGCCTGCAGCATTGCTTCTAGGGTGTCAAACAAAGTTTCGCTATGCTTTGCAAATGGTACATCACAATAAAAAACTTCATTGCCTTTTTGCAATGAAATTTGCGTACCACTGCCTACTGTATTGATAGACAAAGTTGTTTTCATATTCCCTCCACATCATATACTCTTTGGTCAATGTTTTTGTTTATGTTAATTTTTATGCAGTCGGTTGGCAAAATACTTTCGATTATGCCTGGCCATTCTATCAGGCACAAACCATTGCGGGACTGAATAATATCGGCACACCCCGCCATCATTGCTTCGTCTAAACTTTGCAAGCGATACATATCCATATGATAAATAGGCATAACCCCTTCATATTCGTTAATGATAGTAAAGGTTGGGCTTGTCACCAATTGTTTGACCCCAAGATATTTGCACAAAGACTTTGCAAAAGTTGTTTTTCCTGCCCCCAAGTTACCATTTAACAAAACAATATCGCCGTTTTTCAACTTTTTTGCTATTTTTTGCGCAAATTTATCACTATCTTGTATGTTTTTTGAAACAAAATGCATAGTATTACTCACTTTTTGATTTTGCCACTTTTTTGGCAGGCTTTGCTTTTGCCTCGTCTGATTTTTTATCTGTTTTTGCTGATTTTTTGTTGGTCTCTTCTTTTTGTGCTTGTTCTTTGTCCTTTTGCAGTTTTTCTTGCAATTTTGCAATAGAGGCAATATTCATTGTGTTTTTGCCATCTATCCACAATTTTTCTACATGATAATATTCTCTTAAATCAGAAGTAAAGATATGCACAACAATCACACCATAATCAAGAACCACCCATCTGCCATCACCAACACCATCACGACGAAGAACAAAAATGCCATCTTTTTCTAACTCGTGCTCTAATTCTTCCATCAATGCCCTAACTTGCACGCGGGACGCCCCAGTTGCAACAATAAAATAATCAGCCACATTTGATGTTTTTGATATGTCAATTAAATTTATGTCTGTTGCCTTGTTATCATCTAGAATATTGCAAATTCTCATAGCCAAATTTTGGTATTCGTTTGTTTGTTTTTCTTTCATTTTTTGCTCCTTTATATCTTATAAAAACAATTGCATTTACGCTTTGTTTTAGTATATAAAAATATCATCAAAAAGTCAATCGACCAGCATAAACATTTTATGATTTGTCAAAACTTTTGAAAGGAGGAAACATGAAAAACACGCTTGCTATCATTATTGATAATTTGAGTATAAGTTTATTAATTGGCATTATTGCATACAGTTGGTGCCAGTTTTACATTCATTCGGTTTGTATATCGGCCTTAATTGCTCTAATATTTTTTGCTAGTGCAATTTTGATTTGCTGGCTGATAACTAAAGAGATAACAAAAAAACAAAAATTAAATAAGCAGGCAAAAGAAAATATAAACGCCATTTCAGAAAAACTTCAATTTTTAAGTGCAGACAAGCAAATTTTGTGGCTTAAACAATCAATCTATCAAGATTTGGAAGTTGAAATTAAAACAAATTTTATTTATTATGATAAAAAAATAATTTATAATGCCTTGACTTATGATAATCTTAACCAAAATGATTTTTGCAAAATCATGCAAGAAATAACACTTTATTATTCGCCATACGACTTTGAAAAAATTGAAATATTGTGCTCAAGTTTTTCAAAAGAACTCTTAACTTATGTCAAATCACTTAACATTTGTGTTGTTTTGACAAACAAAATAAGTGCTATTCAAAAATATAAGCTTTGCGCATTTTCTTTGCCATGCGACATAAAAATTGTTTGTCCTGTCAAAAACTATAAATACTTTATCGAATATGCCCTCTCGCCTGCCCGAACAAAATCTTATTTGTTGCTAGGAATTATTCTTGTTCTTTCTAGTTTTTTTGTGATTTACAAACTTTATTATTTGATATTTGGAACAATGCTGCTTGTATTGTCAATAATTACCCTATCAAAGCACTTAAAGGCAAAAAATAATAGTGCATAATTGCACTATTTTATTTATCTTTATGTTTTAATTTGCTGTTAAATTTGTACAGCACAAGTTTGCGCCCTTTTGTTTCAAGAACTTCGGATTTTGTCTCAAGTGCCAAGCTTTGGGCGGTTTCTTTAATGTCAAGTCCGGCCGTATTTAACAAATCAATTTTTATGATTTCTCGTGTGTTAAACGCATCTTTGCACGCCAAAACAACTTGCTGGGTTAACCCGTCTTTGCCTATTTGAACAACAACAGGTGCAAGTTGTGCCTGTCCGCGCAAAACAGATCTTTGTTTTGATGTTAACATATTTGCTCCTTTTGTGCATAGTACTATGCATAGTATTATTCGGTATAATCAAATTCGACTTCGCCTATGATTATTGTGTCACCACTTTTAAGCCCCATTGATTTAAGTTTTTTGATAACGCCTGTTTCTTGCAACTTCTTTTGCAAAAAGTGCAAACTTTCTTCTTCGGTTATTACAAGTCGGCGTGTAAGCTCTTTTACAAGCCCACCACTTATCTCATAAACGCCGTCGCCAAGTTTTTTGCACTCAATTGAAGAAGTATCTTTTTGACCAAAATTAATATACTCGCTATCTATTGGCTGAATTGGTGGCAAAGTATTTAAGGTATCAAATATTGTTTTTACCAACTCATCAAGCCCTTTGTGCATCATTGCGCTTATCTGCAAAATTGGAGTTTTTGAAAATCTTTGTTGTTTGTGAACATGCTTTTCAAAGTCTTGGATTGTTTTGTCATCAAATACCATATCAACTTTATTTAATACAATTATTTGAGGACGGGAAAACAGCACCGGATTGTAATCTTTTAATTCTTTATTAATGGCGTCAAAGTCTGCTTTTGGGTCACGCCCTTCACTTCCGGATATATCTACAACATGAACCAAAAGCCTTGTGCGTTCGGTGTGACGCAAAAATTCGTGTCCAAGCCCAACGCCCATACTTGCCCCTTCAATAAGACCAGGAAGGTCAGCCAAAACACAAGTGCGGTCATACATCTTCAGTACACCCAAGTTTGGTGATAATGTTGTAAAATGATAATTTGCAATTTTTGGCTTTGCACCTGTTATGCTTGATAATAATGTTGATTTTCCAACATTAGGAAAACCAATTAAGCCTACATCTGCTATTGTTTTTAATTCTAACACAATTTCGTGTTCAACCGTCTTTTGCCCAAGTTGGCTAAACTTTGGTGCCTGTCTGCGACTTGACACAAAGTGTTGGTTGCCCTTGCCCCCCGAGCCACCTGTTAATAGCACATACTGACCATCAGTTGACATCATATCTACAATTACTTTGTCTGTCTTTTTATCTTTTATCACTGTGCCCTCGGGTACTTTTATTATTAAATCTTGACCACATTGACCACTGCAATTTTTTGCCCCACCAGATTGTCCGTTTTGTGCCCTAAAATGCTTTGTAAAACGGAAATCAATCAATGTGTTTAGGCCCGAATCGGTCTTAAAGATAATGCTTCCACCATGTCCGCCGTCCCCTCCGTCGGGGCCGCCATTTGGCACATATTTTTCGCGACGAAAACTGACCGCACCATCTCCGCCATCACCAGCCTTAACAAATATATTAACTTTATCTACAAACATTTTTATTTACTTCCTTTTGCTTTTGCTTATAAAACTTGCAAATATCACTAAGAGCACAATTTGTGCAGTTGGGTTTTTGGGCTTTGCAATGATATCTTCCAAATAAAACCAATCTAAAATGCATGTCATGATTGAGATATCTGGGATATTTTTTTATCCATTGGCGTTCTACTTCTAGCGGGGTTTTTACATTCACCAGCCCAAGCCTGTTTGTAACACGCAAAACATGAGTATCAACCCCTATTTTTTGCTCGTTGTACAAAAAACTTGCAACAACATTTGCTGTCTTTCGGCCAACACCGGGCAATTTTTCGAGTTCGGCAGCAGTAAGTGGCAACTTGCCCTCATGTTCTTCAACCAAAACTTTGCAAAGTGCCAAAATATTTTTTGCTTTGTGGTGGTAAAACCCTGTTGAATAAATCATTTGCTCTAATTCATTTTGGGTTAACTTTAAGAAATCAGCAGGCGTTTTGTAAGTAGGAAAAATTTTTGAAGTAACAATATTTACACGCTTGTCTGTACATTGTGCAGACAAAATGACTGCAACCAGCATTTGAAAGTCATTCTCAAATGTCAATTCGGGCGTAATGGTTGGATAGGTACTATATAGATATTTTGCAACTCTTTCAATATTTGACATACATTTCTCCTGCGTACATTATAACATATACGACAAAAAAACACAACATCAACAAAAACACTATTTACAAAAATTCAAAAATTATTATATAGTACTATGCATAATACTATGCACATATGTTTTGTGCATAGTTGTGCAAGAAAGAAAACAAAAAACTGCATAGTACCACCACTCTATGCAGTTAAATTATGCTTAAAGCTTTGCAATATTTTGTTCTCTATTCGTGACACCTGAACTTGCGAAACACCTAATATTTTTGCAACTTCACTTTGTGTTTTGTCACGATAATAGCGCAAAATAATAACTTTTTGTTCTTTGGGGGCAAGATTTTTTATCATTTCTTTTAATACCAAATGGTCTAGTCTTTGTGCTTCGTCTATTTCATCTTTTATTTTTTCACTTATTGTTGCACCCTCTTCGCCATCTTGGTCACAACTTGCAAATATACTTATGGGATATTTGCTGGCATCTAGGGCAAACACAATTTCCTGAGGGTCTGTATTAAAGTGTTTTGCTATGCTTTCTATATCGGTTGGCAGTAAAGATTGTTCACAGTTTTTGATATATTCTTTTATTTGCAGTGACATTGTTTTGATAGCCCGACTTACTTTTATATATCCATCATCTCGCAAAAATCGTTTTACCTCACCTGCAATCATAGGGACAGCATATGTGCTAAATTTTACATCAAAACTTGTGTCAAAATTATTAATTGCTTTTACAAATCCAACACACCCAAGCTGAAAAAGGTCATCATAATCGACACCCTTTCCTACATAACGGCGTATGATGCTTTTTACCAAGGGATAGTTTTGTTGTATAAGCAAATCTTTTGCATTTTCGTCACCATTTTGTGCACGCTTGATTAACTCGTTGTTTTGCTCATAAGATTGCATTAATACTTCCTCTTGCCTCTTTTTGTGATTTTATTTTTTTACTCATAACAACCTCTAGCCCGCCTTTTTCTCTTTGGTTTAGTTCTAGTGTATCCATAAAACTTTCCATCACGGTAAAGCCCAACCCCGAACGCTCTTCATTGGGTTTTGAACTATAAAAAGGCTCGCGCGCTTTTTCAAGATCATCAATGCCCACACCTTCGTCTCGCACCGCAATATTTACGCTGTTTTGTGTTAGACCAACCCAAATCTCTATTGTGCCAAGTTTGTTTGGATAGGCATGCACAACGCAATTTGTTACCGCCTCACTAACTGCGGTTTTTATGTCTGTTAATTCATCAAGCGTAGGATTTAATAACACGCAAAATCCGGCAACAGTGCTTCGAGCAAAACCTTCGTTTGCGGATATTGCATCAAACTTTAATGTCATCTGGTTAATATATTTCATAATTATTATTCCTTTTTAATTAATTTTTGGCATAATGTCGTATAATGCACTCATTCTAAAAATTTTATCTGCTTGTTTGCTTGGGTTTGAAATATAAATTGGTATGCCGCGCTGCTTCATTTTTTTGTATCTACCAAGCAACACGCCTATTCCTGTGCTGTCCATAAAATCGAGTTGACTTAGGTCAATTATTATTTGCTTATAGAAATTGGACGACATTTGTTCGTCAAGATTGGCTCGCACATAGCCTGCACTGTTTTCATCTAATTCACCACTTAGTGATAGGTATAAAATATCTTTATAAAGTTTTGATTGTATTTGCATAGCACCCTCCTCGTCTTGTTAATTTTACATTAAACTAGCGTGCAAAAAATAAAAAGAATAGTGCAAACAGCACTATTTTTTTTGTTTTTTGACGAATTTGCCTAATTAAACAATTTAAGAGCATTTGCCACATTAACAATATTTTGTGGGTTTTTATTATTGGTTGTACAACTTGACAGTACAATATTTTTTAATTGACTGGGTGTAAGGTTTTGATTTTTTTCTAACAACAAGGCAATCATACCCGCCACAGTGGGTGTTGCAACACTTGTACCAGACATTGTGTTGTAAATTTGATTTTTTGTGCCAAGGCTAACAACATTCTCACC
The DNA here is from genome assembly GCA_017454425.1 of Clostridia bacterium. The sequence continues at coordinate 13,617 of JAFTCZ010000071.1, forward strand.
GGGGGCCAAAACTTCGGGCTTTATTATACCATCATATACGCCATGCGAACTAAACTCACTTTCAAAAAACGGCATTTTGCAAGAACATGACCCAACACTTAATACCTTTGGGCTGATTGCGGGCGATTTGACCGAATTTTCTATTGTTCCATCATTACCACTTGCACAAACCACCACTATGCCGTTGTCCCACAACACCTCCGCCCCAATCACAAGCGGATCATAATTTTGCAAAGGTTCGCTACCAAAACTCATACAGGCTATTTTTATATTATATTCTTGTTTATGGTCGATAATCCACTGCATGGCATTTAATATTGTAAAGGCCTGCGTTTCGCCCATTTCGTTTAGACTTTTTAATACCACAAGGTTGCACCATGGTGCTATTCCCGAAAGCCTTTTATTGCTGCATAATCCACTGCCTGCCAACACTCCGCAAACAAAAGTTCCGTGGCCGTGGTCATCATATGAAATTGTCTTGTTGTTAATAAAATCGACAAACTTGATTATTCTATTGTGGCCAAGCACCAAATCTAGGTGCATATCACACCCCGTATCAATAACCGCAACTGTTATGTTTTTGCCAAACAATCCCATATTGTATGCAAACTGAGACTGAACACAAGCTTTTGTTGTGTCCATAGTAGTCAAAACTTTTTTTGCTGGTGAAATGTATTTTACTCCCTTTTTGTCGCTAAGTGAAAAAATATCTTGCCTGCTTGCTGTCATGCCATATGCACAAATAAAAGGAAAATCATATCCTTTTTTTGATTTTGATAAACCACCTTTTATATCTTGGTCTTTGTTGTACCAAACCAAGCAATCTAGTTGGCAGCCAAAGTCTTGTGTATGCACATTTTGCCAAAAAGACGGGTCAATTTTATTAAAATTTGGCATTTTACAAATATTTTAACATACTGTCCATTTTGGAAATTTGCTCATCATCTAAAAAAGGCTTTACACGAACTGCCAATTCCTTTAATTCTTGAGGATTGTATGTACCTTCGTCCTTTTTTTGTTGAATTAGTTTTAACATTTCAGCAATTAATTCGTCTTCATTCATTTGCCCATACTTTGTTAAAAAAAGTTCAACAAGATCACCATAATCGGCCTTTGTTTTATCAAGCTTTGGCTGTGATATAGTTAATTTTTGTTCATTATTTGTTGTTGTTTGGTCGTCTTTTGCCACAAAATCTTTTATACTTGACATATTTACTCCTTTTGTTTTTCACTATTTACTATATGTTTTCATATATTATTTTGACATAATAAAAGGTAGTAAAATATGAATTTATTGCAAAACATTTTGGGTTTTTTGGGGCAAGACAACCAACAAAACAACATTTTGTCGGGCATTGCCAAAATTTTTTCTTCTAATACACAGCCGCCTTCGCAAACCGCAAACACTAATTATTATAGTTTGCCTACATACAATTACGAGCAACCCAAAACAACCCCCTCACAAAACTTGACACCAACTTCACAAAATCAAAACAATTTTGAAAGCATAATTAAAATTGCCAGCATTTTGCTTGAATACCTTTTGACAAAAAGAAAAAATACCGAAAAACCCCCAACAACTGTTGAAGTTAACAATGCCACAACAACTCAAAGCAACAACTCGCAAATAGAAAAACTAAAAAGAATAGATAAAATATAAAAAGCCCTATCTGTATAAGGACTTTTTATTTTAACTCTTGAATTCCTAGGGGCTTTGCTTCGCGTTTTGTTGGTTTAACAACTTTTGGTGCGGATTTTTTTTGCGCTTTGCCCATTTTGTAAGACAACATGATAATTTGAATGGTGACAGCATCTTCAAACTTTTTTATATCAAGACCCAAAAGTTTTTTGATTTTCTCAAGCCTATAAACCATGGTGTTGCGGTGAACATTTGCCTGTGCACTTGCACGAATGATGCTGAGGTCATTACGCAAAAACACCTCTACTGTGTCTACAAGTTCTTCATCAGCAAAAAACTTTTTGACTTTGTCATATTCTAATATTCCGTTAAAGCGCGCAACTTCTTTGTCGCTTATGCTTGATATTAATTTTCCTAGCAATGTTGAATTTAGTGCTATCATTGACGCATAATCTTTTGTCATTCTACCTTTTCTATACTCCCTAGTTTTAGATATACTTTTTTGTTTATATATGGTGGCACCACCGAACCCTCGTTGCAAACAATAATTATGGTTTTGTCGGCTGGGTCTTGGTTGATAAGTGTGTTCAGCCCTTCGGTTATCACTGACCTAAAGGCATTGTCTTTGTCAAGGTCTAGTTCGTCAATAAGCAAAATATCAATACCACGCAAAGACAAACGCGCAAGTTGCACCATGCGCTTGTCCGAGCGACACAAGGTGCTAACTCGTTCGTTTTTTAATTTTTGAATATCAAAAGTATTTAATACTCTGTCAATATGCACTTGCCATTCACTTTTTTCTACATTGCGAAGCTTAAGCGCCCACTCTAAATTCTTTTTGACTGTTTTGTTTTCAAAAAACATAGGCTTGCGCGAAACATAACCCATGCTAATATCATGTGCAAAATCAATCTTTTCAACCGGCACATCATTAATAAGAATGTCGCCTTTTGTTATCTTTTCTAGGCCGGCAATAGCACGAAGCAGTGTTGTTTTGCCACTGCCTTCGGGACCAATAAGTGCAATTTTGTCACCTTTTTTTATATCAAGGTTGATGTCATACAAAGCATAATATTCTTTGTTGTATGCTAGATACAAATTTTGTATTTTAATCATTTTGACCTCACAATAGTACTAGTTTACACTTTTTTATCATTTTTGGCAATCATAATAATACAAATTTATAATATTTTGAACTTGCCATCTTTTTTTGTTTTGTATATCAAATAAATTATATCATTTTAGTAGCCAAAAAACAAAATTTCTGCTAAAATTATTAAACTTAAAGGAGAATATTATGGATATTTTTGAAAAGTGTGAAAAGTTTACATTATTAGACGACATCAAGAAAATGGATGTCTACCCTTATTTTCACTATCTAGATAGTGGCCAAGACATCGAGGTTAGCATGGAGGGGCACCGTGTTATTATGATTGGTAGTAACAACTATCTTGGTCTTACAAGCCACCCACTGGTAAAAGAGGCTTCTATCAAGGCCGTAGAAAAATATGGCAGCGGTTGTTCGGGTTCTAGGTTCTTAAACGGTACACTAGATTTGCACCTCGAGTTTGAGGCCGAACTTGCACAATTTTTGCACAAAGAAGCTGTTATGTGCTTCCCTAGCGGATTTCAAAGCAACCTAGGAATAATCAGTGCAATTGCAGGACGCAATGACTATATTATCTGTGACAAAGAAAACCACGCAAGTATTTATGACGGCTGTAGATTAAGTTATGCAAAAATGTTAAGATATGAGCACGGCGACATGCAAGACCTCGAGCGTCAACTTGCCTCTGTACCAAGTGACAAAGGTATTTTAATTGTTACTGATGGTGTATTTAGCATGAGCGGTGACATTTGCAAACTGCCCGAAATTGTTGCACTTAAGCACAAATATGGCGCAAGGCTTATGGTTGATGATGCCCATGGTTTGGGCGTTATTGGCAAATGTGGTCGTGGAACTGGTGAATATTTTGACATGGAAGACGAAATTGACATAATTATGGGTACATTTAGTAAATCTCTTGCTTCTCTTGGCGGATTTATGGCCAGCACAAAGCAAGTTATTGAATTTACAAAGCACACTTCTCGCCCATTTATATTTGCAGCCAGCAACCCACCTGCATGTATTGCCGCAGCATTGCAGGCACTTCGCATCTTAAAGGCCGAGCCCGAGCGTGTAACAAACCTTCAAAACATTGCCGAATTTATGCGTAGTGAACTAAAGCGCAATAATGTGCCAATTAAGCCAACAAAAGACAAAGTTATACCAATTATTCCAATCAATACATACAAAGACTTTCGCACACTGTACGCTTGCAAGGTGTTGTTTGACAAAGGTGTGTATGTAAACTCTGCAATCAGCCCTGCTGTGCCTGTTGGAGAATCTATTATTCGCACAAGTTATACCGCAACTCACACAAAGGCACTTATGACCGAAGC
>JAFTCZ010000072.1 GCA_017454425.1 Clostridia bacterium
AAAAAGTGCATTAAAATTGTATACAAAAAGTGTGGTGCACTTTTTTATTTGCTCTTCGTTTGCTTTTACCTTTTCGAGTTCGGCAAAGTCATAATCGTCAATTGTCCACAGCAATTTATAACACTCTTTTGAAACATCAATCGCATCAAAACCCGCATGGCTTTTGCAAATTAATGCCCCACTATTAAGGTCGAGGCACAAACTATCCTCAAACTTTTTGCCACATGTTTTGCAACTATCTAGGTTAAGCCCATAACCCATACTTGCAAAAAACTGCAAACAATATTTTGCAAAAACAACACCCGAATTTAGGTTGTTGTCACACAGCCCGCCAAGTGCTCGAACAAGCGAAACAAACAGCCCTACATTTGGCTCTTTGTATGCTGTTGAATAAATCATCTCGAGCATGGCACTTGCATAAACCATTTTATCATAATCTTGCGTGATGGCAAAAAAACTTTCAATTTCGCTTGCGTTTGTGCAAGTTAATATTTCACCATTGCCCGTCAAACTAAACTCGGCAAAACACATTGGCTGAGTGGCAAATTTGAGTTTTGATTTTTGTTGACGAACGCCACGCAAAGAAGCACTTATTATCCCCTTTTCGGCTGTAAAAATGGTGATGAGTTTGTCTTTTTCTTTTAGGTCAATCGCCCTTAATACCACGCCTTTTAGTATGTAATCTTGCAATATTATCTCCTTGTTGCAATCGTCTGTAAAAAAGGTAGGCGCCAATTTCACCCGATTCGCAAAAATTATTCCATGCTATGTCTATTATTTTTTGACGATATAATTTTTCTTTTAATTTTTTGTCCTTCATAAAACACCTCGGTTTTATTATGCGGACAAAACTTTTTATTATGTACTATGTATTAAAAATCTTTGTTGTCATACCCAAAACTTTGCATGCTCTCTATTTTGTTTCTCCAATTTGGTTCTACCTTTACAAACAATTCGAGAAATACAGGACTTCCCAAAAATTTTTGCATTGCCTCACGACTAGATGTTCCAAGTTTTTTTAACATACTTCCGTTTTTGCCAATTATTATAGATTTGTGTGCTTGTTTTTCGCAATAAATTGTTGCACCAACATGCACCGTTTTTGATGATTTGTCTAGTTGTGTTATTACAATAGCAACACCGTGTGGTATTTCGTCATTTAACAACCACAACATTTTTTCTCTTATTATCTCGGACAAAACAAAACTATTGGGTTTGTCAACATACATGTCATCTGGATAGTATTTTATTGTATCGCTAAGGTGAGGTACTATTGCATCAATAAGCGCATCAAGATTTTTGTGTTTTAACCCCGAAACACCATAAACAGCAAAAAGATTTTTAATTTTGTTTAATGCTTCTAGTCTTGGATAAATGCTTTGGGGGCTTGTTAGGTCAATTTTGTTGACAACTGCAATAACTTTATAATTATTTTGACAATACTTTGCTAGGCGTTCGAGGTCTTTTGCCTCAAAATCTTTACTTCCGTCCAAAACATAAAGCATAAGGTCTATATCTTTTGTTGCGCTGTCTATGTTTTTTTGCATATATTTATCCAAATTATTTTTGCTGTTGTGTATGCCCGGGGTGTCAATAAAAATAATTTGATAATCCTTGTTATTAAGCACGCCCAAAACATTTGTGCGAGTGGTTTGAGATTTTGGCGAAACAATACTTACTTTTTGCCCCACAAGTGCATTAACAAGCGTTGATTTGCCCACATTGGGCTGACCAACTACTGCAACAAAACCTGACTTAAAACTCATATTTCCCCTCTTGTTATTTTTCACGAGAATATGGCAGCAACTCTTGCGCATCAAGCTGTTCGGTTTTGTCTTGAGTGGCCACAATAATCTGTGTACGATTGTTAAATTCTTTAATAAGCTGGCGCTCGGCCCCTGTTGGATATGGCATAAAATCTTGACTGTAAATTGCAATAGCCATAATTTGCGAAGTGCCTTCGCTAACAGCTTTTGAAATAGCAACTTCTACTGCACCAAGACTGCCCGTAAGAGTGCAAAGTTCGATATTGCACCCGCCATATATCATTCCATTTTGTGTTAGCACACACGCACCTATTGGATTGTCAGAATACGGACAATATGCATTTTGTGCAAAATCTTTTGCTTTTTCGATTAATCGTTCATATGCCAATTTGTCCATAACTTGCTCCTTCGTAAAAAATTATCTACTGCATTTTAATAATTTGTCTAATTGGGCACAAATTGTTTCTTCGTGCTCTTTCATAATTTTGCGATCTTGGTCTTGCTCGTGGTCATAACCCAAAACATGCAACATACCATGACAAAAAAGTTCTACTGCCTCACGATACATTGTGTGGCCCCACTCTTTTGCTTGTTCACGGGCTATCTCGTCACAAATAAAAATTTCACCTATATATATTGTGTGGTTTGCCTTGTCATAATCTAATGGAAAATTCTTTCTGTTTAATTTTTTGAATTCGGGATTATCAATCAGCCTAAAACTTATAACATCTGTTGGCTTGTCAACATGCCTGTGCGTATTGTTAATTTCTTGCATTTCGTCAGCACCAACAAAAAATACACCAACACTTATGTGCCAGGTTGGCTGACGCTGTTCTTTAAGAATATATTTCCCTACTTTTTGCAATGTTTTTGCATTTGGTAGTATTGACTGCGTTTTGTTGGTTAAAATAACTTTCATTTTTTTCTCCTATGTGACAAGATTTTCACTCTTTGCATAATATGACACAAAATAAACATCACCTACATGCGAAATTGTATATTTTTCTTCCAAAATATTTTGTTCTTCTATTGTGCCTAATACATTCTCTTTGGCTTGCATTTTTAATAAGTCCAAATTGTCGTCAAAATTTGAATGAATTAAAGTAGGCTGAGTTTGAACATAATGTGTTTTAATAAGTTTGATTGGCAACCCAAGTTTTGTAAGATAAATTGTTTCTTGTTCGGTCAAATAATTTTGATATGGCATATTTTGGGTGTGGCACACAATTTGACTATTCAAAAACTGCATTGCTGTGCATACTATCTCTTCTCCTGTTGGCACATATTGTATGCTGTCTTCACAAAACTTGACGGTACTTTCTTTCCAACAATAAACATATGCTTTGCCTTTGGGCTCGCACGGGATGGTATTGCCATCTTTGTCAATAAAATAATTGGCAATTATTGGTTGACCTACTGTTACATAACTATTAACTTCGACTAGTGGCGTGCCTTGTGTAACAAACAAACGAGATATCAGCCCACTTTGGGTTGCAAGTATTGGGCCACCGTGCACAGGCATAACATCACTTGGCAAAGTGCTGATTGTATAATCAACAACCAAATAACACCCGCATATGGTTATGTTAATTAAACCAATATCCTCAAGTTTGTCAAGAACAGCAAGTTCAAGTTTGTCACAATCAACACTTCCCGTCCACTTTGAAATAACATTGCAGTCACTTATTATGTCTTTAATTTGTGAGTTGTATTGTCCGTCTTTTACAAAGTTTATTCCCCACACAAAATTTGACAAAGTGCATAATATTAAAACACATAATGTTAGTAATACGATATGACCAAAATATCTTTTGCAAAATAAATTTAGTTTTAACAAAGGTGAAAATTGTATTACTTTTATATTATAACATCTATCTTGCAAATAGGCAATTATTTTTGCATAGTAAATAGTGGGCACGGTCAATTTTGTGGCAGTATTATGCACCCTTTTTATATTGGTGATAAAATAGTTTTGTTTCAACTCATTAATAAAGCGTGAAAAATTCACGCCCTCAACAATAATATCTACTTTCCCTAACACAAACTCACCTCTCTGTCACTTATGCAAAATATATCACCCTTTATAACAAAATCGGTTTGGCTCATTGACTCGATTAATAAATTTTGCCCAAAAATATAAATCATTTTTTTATTGCACTTTAACACAATTTTGCAACTTGTGCATAGTATTATTTCGTTGTGTCCATAAACTATCAATCCCTTGTTTGCAACATTAATTATGCTAAAACTTTTTAGGGTTTGAATATCAAGACCAAAAGTTGTTGCTATTTCGTCAAAAAACAAATATTTTTCTCCTAAACAATTTATAAATTATATTAATAATGCCCAAATATTATGCTGACTATGGTTTACCAATACAAAATCATTTTGAAAATTATTATTTTTTTGATAAACTTAAAAATACTAGGAGATAACCATGCTGTACACACTTTCGCAAATTTTGTATTTATCCGAGATTGCTATATTTGCTACGGCACAATTGCAAAAGAAAAAATCGATTTACATGTTGCTTTTTGCACTTTCCGATTTTTTATTTGCATTGCATTATTTGTGCCTAGAAAGTTTTAGTGCGGTT
>JAFTCZ010000073.1 GCA_017454425.1 Clostridia bacterium
CTTTGGTTGATGACGAGGTAAAAAAAAACTGATTAATGCGTTTTTGAACAACAACGCAAAAAATCAAGAAAGCCCTCGCACAATTTGGGGCAAGGTATTGCAAAAATTAAAAGATATGCGCCTTTATGATTTGCACGCCTTATGTGTTAATTTGGATAATGTAAGCACTTACAACAACATTTTCTGCATAACTGTTTATCAGCAGAATGTATATGACAAATTGCAAAACAATTCAAATTTGGTTGCAAGTTTTGAAGCAGTTGGATATAATTATAGTATTAGGATAATAATGGGCGAAACAACTCAGGACAAACTTAATAAAAAATTATCAAGTATTGAAGAAATGTTGGGATACAACATAAAAATTAAATTAGGAGATTAAATTATGGCAAATTTTAATGGTTTTGGTGGTGGCGGAAATATGCAACAACTTATCCGTCAAGCACAAAAATTGCAAGAACAAATGGAAAAGGACCGCGAGGCTTTGCAAAACTCTATCGTAAATGCTTCTAGTGGGGGCGGAATTGTAGAGGTTAAGATGAATGGTAAGCACGAATTGGTTGCCATCAGCATAAAAAAAGAGGCCGTAGACCCTGATGATGTCGAAATGCTTGAGGACCTTATTATGGCATGCATAAATGATGCAAACCGTCAAATAGACGAGTTGGCTCAAAAAATGATGCCAAATATTCCAGGAGGAATGTTTTAGTTGAAAAACTTTATTTTACCAATTGAAAAATTAATTGCCGAGTTTTCTAGGCTGCCAGGTGTTGGCCGCAAAACCGCCACAAGATATGCCTATCACATCATCAACAGCGACATGGGTGATGTACAAGATTTTGCAAGCTCTATGCTCGAGGCAAAACGCTTGGTCAAATATTGCGCAGTGTGTGGCAATTTTACTGACATGGAAGTTTGTGAGGTGTGCAAAAAAGGTGATAGGTCGCTTATTTGTGTTGTTGCCGAGCCAAAAGACATCTTGGCACTCGAGCGTGTAAGAGAGTATGTTGGCACATATCATGTTTTGCATGGGTTACTTAGCCCTATGGAAGGCAAAACTGCAGATGATATTCGCACCAAAGAATTGTTGCAGCGCATTTCTAATGATAATGTAAAAGAAGTTATTATGGCAACGCCACCAACAGTCGAGGGTGAGGCAACAGCAATTTATATATCAAAATTGTTAAAACCACTTGGGGTAAAAGTTACACGAATTGCCCAAGGTGTAAGTTTGGGCACAGAGTTAGAATATGTAGATGAGGTAACACTTGGCAAGGCCATAAACGAACGCCGTGAGATTTAATTTGATATTTTATGGATAGTCATTCTGTGAGACAGATACATTTTTAATGCAGAGTATATATGCTTTGCATGTTTTTTTATTAATATTTGTTCATAATATTCATAGTTTTGTTTGGGGCAATTTTTTTTGATTGCCTTTTTATTTTTAATTTTAACCATTTTTATACCTTTTTCATATAAATTAACACAAGGAGGGAATATGCAATACAATGATGATGCTATTGCAACTAATGAAAGTATGCACAACATGTGCCAGTCTTATGCACAATTAAACAAGGTAAATGCATTAAAGACTGAAAATAATCCAAAAACTTGGGACAATAGTTTGATATACAAACTTTATACTCAAGAAATAGAAATGCTTACCAATCTATCAAATTATGCGCAAAATACAAATATAAGAGAATATTTAAGGGGACTTGCAAGCAAAAGTCAAACCGAGTTAGATAAATTAGTGCAAACCTATCCTCAAATAGATACCAGCCTAGACGACAACCCAAATTTTTTTAATCGTTCAAATTCTTCATCAAATTTCAAAAAATTTTTAACTGCTGATTTGCAAATTATTGATGAACTTGCAAGTGGTATGCAGTCTTTAGAAAAGATAGAAGAAAGGGAAGTTTTGTTCAAGTTTGTCAATCGTCATATCAAGGCTCTGCAAGAATTGTTTGGTTTAATGCATTTGTTGACTTTTTATTAATTTTGTTTGCTAAAAGTAGATTTGATATGCTATAATCTTTTTTATGAAAATAAACATAAGTAAAAATTTAACCGAATTATCACAAATATTTCAAAGCAATGGCCACCCATTATATATTGTAGGGGGGTATGTTCGTAATGCCTTACTAGGTTTTTGTGAGACAGATATTGATTTGTGTGGTAGTGCTACGCCTGCCGAGGTTATGGAATTTGTGCCCAAAAACATGTACAGTATTGAGATTGTAAACAAAAAATTGGGTACTATGCACTTTCGCTCTAAATACAATGACGAAGTGTATGAATATACAACCTTTAGGGCCGAAAACTATTTGCCGGGTGGCAAACATGCACCAACGACTGTGCAGTTTGTAAGAGACCTAACACTTGATGCAAAACGCCGTGATTTTACTGCAAATGCAATATATTTTGATATATTAAACGGCACCATAATAGATTTTTATGATGGCCAAAAAGATACCAAAAAGCACATTCTTAAAACCGTAGAAACGCCCGAGTTTGTTTTTAGCAGTGACGGATTGCGCATGCTTAGGCTTGTGCGAATTGCTTGTGAACTGGGCTTTGGTATTGACAAAGAAAGCCTAAATACAGCAAAGCAGATGATTGATAACTTAAAGGCTATTTCACGAGAACGATTTAACAAAGAGATAACAAGCATCTTTTTTGCGGACTACAAATACAGTAGTATTCAAAATAATGATGCACACATACGCGGAATAAAATATTTGTCAATGTTGGGTGCTTGGCCATATATTTTTGCAAAATTATATCAAGTATACAATATTGACCCCGCAACAAAGTTAAAAGACAAAAATTTTGCAATGTTTCAAAAAAGCAAAGCAGGTTTTCGCATTTGTGCCTTTTGTATAGAATTCTTAAAATCATTAAATATCCCAATTACGAAAGAAAGCATATCCTTGGTGCTTGGTGTTGATGGAATTTTTATAAACAAAAAAGAAGTGACCGAATACACCCGCATAATTCTTGGTTATCTTGATGTTTTGGGCGGCTTTGCAAGCAGTGACCAAAAGCGTATGTTTGTGCAAAAGAACATTGATATTATTGATGACATTATTGGGCTTGTTGACATAACATCAAACGCACAAGACTTAAAGGTCTTAAAAAACATAATGATAGTAAACAAAGTGCCACTTAGGTTAAAAGATTTGGCAATAAATGGGAATGATATTAAAAAAGAGTTTCCTGATTTGCCGCGCAA
>JAFTCZ010000074.1 GCA_017454425.1 Clostridia bacterium
ATGTGCGATAATTCATCTTTTCACCTCTAGTGTTATTGTACTACAAAATCATATTCAAGGCAACAAAAAAAAGACTGCTAAATAATGCAGTCTTTTATTATTGTAGATAACAATTATTTAAGTTCGCCTTCAGCGCCAGCTTCTTTAAGAGCTGCAACCAATTTCTTGGCATCTTCTGCAGGCATACCCTCTTTGATAGTAGCAGGAGCACCCTCTACCATAGCCTTTGCCTCACTAAGGCCAAGACCTGTTGCCTCTTTAACAAGTTTGATAATAGCAACTTTGCTTGCTGTTGCAGAAACAGACTTAAGAACTACATCGTAGTTAGCTTTTGCTTCCTCAGCAGGAGCCTCAGCAGCAGCTGCAGCAGCAGGAGCAGCAGCAACAGCCACAGGAGCAGCTGCGCTTACGCCAAACTCTTCCTCCATTTTCTTAACAAGGTCACTTACTTCAACAAGTGTAAGACCTTTGATTTGCTCTAACAATTCATCAATTTTTGCCATAATGAAATTCTCCTTTTTTAATTAAAATAAAATTAGTTTTGCTTTGTTGCAATAGCGTTTAGGGCTATTGTCATAGCGCGAGCAGGACCACTCAATACTGAACACAAGTTTTGTGCAGGAGCACGCAACATACCCATAAGTTTTGCAATAAGAACTTCTTTGCTTGGTAGTGCAGCAAGTGCCTTGATTTCAGCATCATCCACATATTTTTTGTCAACCAAACCAAACTTAATAACAAGACTGGTGTTTTTGGTTGCATTATTGAGGATTTTTGCAGCGTCAACTTCGTTGTTATAGTTAAACGCAACAGCGAGTGTGCCTTCTAGTTTGTCATCAAAGTCGTGGATATTAAGTCTGTCTAGTGCAAGTTTGACAAGGTTGTTTTTGTAAACATGATATTCACAACCTTTGGCACGCAACTCGTTGCGAAGTTTTGACACATCTGCAACATTAATTCCGCGATAGTCTACAAACACTACACTAACTGCCTTGTCCATCTTTGATGCGATGTCATCTACAATAGTCTTTTTGATTTCAAAATTTTTTGACATCTCGGCTGTAACCCTCCCAATAGTTTTCTAACATATAAAAACCCTATGCCAAAATAAGCATAGGGAAAACATATACATTCACTACTACTTACCTCGGCAAGAAATATTAAGTCGCAAGCGACTCTTGCTGTCTTTGGCGTTAGATTTTTATTAAGTTAGTGACATAATTATATACACAAGTTATACAAAAGTCAATAGTTTTTATCAACTTTTGCCACAAAAAACAAAAAAGCAGGCGTATGCCTGTTTTTGTTTATATTGTTTTTATTGTTTCTTCTGCATCACCCAAAACTCGTTTTGCAACCTTTCCGCGAGGTTGAGCTTTTACGCTAGATTTTTGTTTGCTGCGCTCTTTTGACAATTGCGCTTTAATCTTTTCTATGCCGTCCGCAAAACATTTTGATGCTGTTGTTGCAGTTGTGTTGGCAGTATAATTTTTCTTTTTGACAGTAAGGCGCATATCCAAGTCATACCCTTTGGTGCTCTTTTTGCCAAATATTACTTGCAAAATACCTTCTTGGTCAAATTTTGAGAACTGAGTTTGGGCTTGTTTCTTGATGAAAGCCTCATCAAATGTGTTGCTGCACATGTTTGTTTCTAGATTGCTAATATTAACTTGCATATTCGTTCCTCCTTACTATTATTTATGATTAAATTATACAGCAGTATACAAAAATTGTCAAACAAAAAGACAACCCTTTGTACCGGATTGTCTTTTTTGGTTAATTTGCACTAATCTTAATTTTAAGCACATCATCTATTGTGTCGACAGTAACTTTTGCGCCACCATCAATCTTGCGAGACAATATCTCATCGGCAAGTTTATCTTCAATTTCGTGTTCAATAACACGACGAAGCGGTCTTGCACCCCATTCGATATTGTACCCCTTCTCTACCAAATATTTAAGAGCGTTTTCGGTGAATTTTAGTTCTACCCCTTGTGGCTTTAACTTGTTTGCAAGCTTTGTAATAAGTAATTTTGCCACTCTTGCAAGTTCGGGCTTTGTAAGTGACCTAAACACAACAATTGAGTCAATACGGTTTAAGAACTCGGGCTTGAACTTTGATTTGAGGTTTGAATTAAGAATTCCCTCGGCCTCGCTGTCTAGGCGTGACATTTCTTCGTTTGTGTCGGCGTTTTGATATTTAAGCCTGTTTGCCCTATACTCGGGGTCAGCAACACCGCAGTTGCTTGTCATGATAATAATTGTATTCTTAAAACTTACTGTGCGACCATGGCTGTCGGTAAGACGGCCATCGTCCATAATTTGAAGCAGTAAGTTAAACACATCGGGGTGCGCTTTTTCGACCTCGTCAAACAAAACTATTGAATATGGCTTGCGGCGTACTTGCTCGGTAAGTTGCCCGCCATCATCATGGCCAACATATCCCGGAGGCGAACCAATTAGTTTGCTGACTGAATGAGATTCCATATACTCGGACATGTCTAGACGAATAATAAGGTTTTCGTTGTCAAACATAGCCTCGGCAAGTGCTTTGCTAAGTTCGGTTTTGCCAACACCCGTAGGGCCCAAAAATAGGAATGTTCCTATTGGGCGGTTTGGGTCTTTAAGGCCCGCCCTCGCGCGGCGAATTGCTTTGCTGACTGCCACAACTGCTTGGTCTTGGCCAATAACTCGGGCATGCAACAAGTCTTCTAGGCCCAATAACTTATCTCTTTCGGTTTCTGTTAGTTTGGTTACTGGAATATGTGTCCATTTGCTAACAACATTAGCAATATCTTCAACCCCAATAGTAGGTATATTAGCTTGTCGAGTGTAATCATATTTGGTTCTCATTTGTTCAATTTCGTCGTTGACTTTTTTGATTTCGTCGCGGATTGCGGCTGCTTTTTCAAAGTTTTGTGCAACAATGGCTTCTTTTTTGTCGTTTTCGAGGCGTTGCAACTCATCTGTCTTTTGCCTTATTGGGTTTGGGGCAAGGCTGCCGCTTACTTTTGCCTTGGCACTTGCCTCGTCAATAAGGTCGATTGCTTTATCTGGCAAACTGCGGTCCATGATATATCTATCACTTAATGTTGCAGCGGCAACAATGGCTTCGTCACTTATTTTTACCTTGTGAAAGGCCTCGTAGGTGTCACGAATACCTTTAAGAATTTGGATTGTTTGCTCGACTGTTGGTGGGTTAACCATAACAGGCTGGAACCTGCGCTCAAGTGCCTTGTCTTTTTCGATAAACTTGCGGTATTCGTCAGTTGTGGTTGCGCCAACTGTTTGCAACTCTCCCCTTGCAAGATATGGTTTTAGCATATCTGCTGGACTAATTTCGCCTTTGTCGCCGCCCGCTTCGGCAAGGGTGTGCAACTCGTCAATAAAGACAATTATGTTGCCACTAGAAATAATTGTGTCAATGGCCTCTTTAAGTTTTTGCTCCATTGCACCACGGTATTGTGTACCTGCCATCAAAGAGCCCAACTCTAGTGAAAACACGGTTTTGCCCTTTAGTTCATCTGGTACTGCATCATTAACAATTGCAAGTGCCAAACCCTCGACTACTGCACTTTTTCCTACACCTGCCTCACCAATAAGAACAGGGTTGTTTTTGGTTTTGCGGCACAAAATTTCGATAACTCGCGCAATCTCATCTTCGCGACCAATAATTGGGTCAATTTTGTGCTCTCTTGCCTTTTGTGTAAGGTCAGTGCCAAGGTCACTTAACTTCTTTGGCAAAGTTGGGCTTGCCTGTTCTTGTGGCTCGGTTGGGTTTTCTTCTTCGTATGCGGTTAGATTGTTGCTGCGCAAAGCATCTAACACTTTGTTGCGAAGTTCGGCCACATTTACATTAAGGCCACGCTCAAGCATAGTAACTGCCATGCTGTCTGCACTTGACAACAGCGCAAGCATAACATGCTCGGTTCCTACAAAAGATTGCCCCAACTTCATAGAAACAGCCTGAGCAGCACGCAAAATTTCTTTTACCCTAGGTGTCAATTCAATTTCCGAAAGGTTCAAACTTGGCCCCTTTGGAACACTTTCGTCAAAAAGTTGCAAATAATTGGCTTGCCTTACGCCATATTCGCGCAACAATTTTGCTGACAAACATTCTTCTACCGAGATTATGCCAAACAACAAATGCTCGGTTGCCAAATTTGTGTGGCCCGAACGAGTTGCAAGTTCGCCTGCGTTTTGCAAAACTCTTTGAACTAATTTTGTAAATCCATTAGATTGAAACATATTTATCTCCCCAATTATTATTAAGTGTATTTATTTTTTAGTCAATCAAAAAGCATTATTTTTGTTGATTGTCTTGCTTTATTTTTTCAATTTGAGCCTTAAGTTTGCTTGCATCTTCATATCTTTCTTCTTTAACCGCAATTTTTAATTGGTCGTTAAGGCTGTTTAGGTCATTTGCAAGAGGAATATCTTTGCCAATGTCTGCGCCCAAAGAAATTTTGTCGGGCATATCATTTGCCGAAAGAACATCATCAATAGCTGGGTCTACAACTTCGTGCAAATATTTATAACATTCACTGCACCCCAATTTGCCTGTTGCCAAAAAGTCATCAGAGGTACACCCACACTTTTGGCAGCGCAAGACTTTTTTGATTTGCCTTGGTCTAAAAGCCAACGGAAAATCAAAAAACTCTCCAATAGTTGGCATCATCATTGGCATTATGTCTTGTTCTTGACGATATGATGCAGCGCAATTGCTGCATAAATGGTGCTCTTGTCTGTTGCCATTTACAACTTCTATTGAGTGGTATGTTGCCACTCTTCCGCAGATATCACATCTCATATTAATGCCCTCCTTTTTCTAATTTATCAATAATTATGCGCCTTAAAATATTTGCACGCAATTTGTTTTCTAATCTAAACGGATTGCTTAACGCGTTGTAATGTATTGTCGAACGCGCAATATCCGCCTCGTTTTCTTGTAAAATTTCTCTTTGCACAAGTTCTTTTAATATATATTCGCCCGTGCGCATGTCAATTTCACTTTCTTTTGTCAGTTTTGCAAGAACATTTGACAACCACTCATCATTTGTACAAACAGCACGCTGAATTGTGATATATCCGCCTCCACCGCGCTTGCTGTTTGTGACATAACCATTTTCATAATTAAAACGAGTTGTAAGAACATAGTTAATTTGGCTTGGTGCAACATTAAAATAATCGGCAAGTTCGTTTCGGCTGATGTCTATGCTTGGCGAATCACCCATTGTGTCTCGCAAAAACTCCTCTATTATATCCGAAATGTTAGACATTTTGTACCTCCAAACAAATGTTTGACTATCTTTGACTTTTATAGTATAATACTACAGAATTTGATTGTCAACATATTTTGTGCATATTTTTGAAAGTTTATAGAATAAAACATTTAACACAAAAATTTTTATAAAACATATTCTTTTGTGTTGAAGTTTTGAAAGTTTTGTGCTACACTATTTCATACAATTGACAAATAATGATATGTTAATAATATGCTTGCGTGGCTCAGTTGGTAGAGCAGCTGATTCGTAATCAGCAGGTCATGGGTTCGAGTCCCATCGCAAGCTCCAGTTTTAGCAAGCAATTAAGGTACTTGCTTTTTTATTTTTGTTTGACCTGCTGGAATGCCACTTCGTTCATAGCAGCGGTCATGGGTTCGAGCCCTTTTCGCTTGCTCCAGTTTTAATAGCAATCTAACTAATTGCTTTTTTTTGTTGTTAAGACATTTATTTAACATATCAAAAAAAGACAAATACTCAAAATCTTAAATTAATAAAAATTTTTGAAATAATCTACCCCTTATACTCTTTACAAAAACCAAATCTGTGATATAATCACCATGAAAGAACAACAAAGGAGA
>JAFTCZ010000008.1 GCA_017454425.1 Clostridia bacterium
AAATATTGTAATAAAAGACATCTCAGATCTTAAAAAGCACGCAGGTGGATATCATCTAGAATTTGTGTTTGGACAATACGAACTTGCTTCCGATTTTGTGCATTTGCTTGCAGATTGTGGCATTAGTGCAAAAATTATGCAACGCAAAAAACTGCATGTTGTTTATATCAAAGAGGCCGAAATTGTAAGTGACCTTTTGGCACTTGTTGGTGCAAACAACGCAGTTATGACGCTTCAAAACGAGTTTGCTGTGCGAGAAGTGCGCAATCAACTTAATCGTCAACTAAATTGCATTAACAGCAACCTTCAAAAAATGGTATCAGCCTCTGTTAAACAAATTGATGCCATACAATATATAGATGCCACTGTGGGGCTCGAAAGTTTGTCACCAAGTCTTTATGAATTGTGTTTGTTAAGGCTTGCCAATCCAGAAGAAAACTACGAAAACCTTGCAAAACTTATGACAACACCATTAACAAAAAGTGGGGTAAATCACAGACTTCGAAAAATTGTAGAAATGGCAGAGGAAATACGAAAAAATAACCAGCAAGAATAAAGGGGAAGATTATGGAAAACTTTGTGCATTTGCATTTGCATACAGAATACAGCCTTCTAGATGGTGCAGCGCGAATCGACAAACTTGTCAAAATCTTAAAAGAGCGTGGTGCAACAGCATGTGCAATGACCGACCATGGCAATATGTATGGTGCAATCAAGTTTTTTAAGGCGTGCAACAAAAATGGAATCAAGCCAATTATTGGTACCGAATTTTACATCTGCCCAGACTTAAAAGACAAATCGGGCAAACCCAACACCTCACACTTAATTTTAATTGCAAAAAATCAACAAGGTTATCAAAACTTGATGAAATTAAATTCTATCGCGTGGGTAAAAGGTTTTTATTATAAGCCACGCATAGACTATGAAGTGCTAAAAAAATACAGCGAAGGCCTAATTTGCCTTAGCGCATGTCTTGCTGGTGATTTGCCAAAGCTTTTGCTGGCCCAGCGTTATAAAGAAGCCGAAGAATATGTTATTAAAATGCGTGATATGTTTGCTCCGGGTGATTTTTATGTTGAAGTGCAAGACCATGGCATAGAAGAGCAACGCATCATTTTGCCACACCTGTTCGAGGTTGCAAAAAAATGCGGTGTCAAAACAGTTGCGACAAATGATGTTCATTATCTTTATCCCGAAGACTGGGAAATGCAAGATGTTATGCTTTGCATAGGAACAGCCCGAACAATTGATGACCCCGACCGCATGCGTATGAATGGGCACGAGTATTATCTAAAAACCGAAGATGAAATGCGCAAGATTTTTGCCGCTCATCCCGAATGTATAGACAACACACTCGAGATTGCCAATAAATGTCAAATAGAATTTGACTTCAAAAGCCATTGGTATCCTACCTCAAAAGATGTGCCCGAGGGTATAACGCACCTAGAGTACTTAAGGCAAATAACATACGAAGGGCTAAAAAAGAAATATGGCGAAATTACGCCCGAAATTAGTGAGCGTGCCGAATATGAATTAAAGATTATTGATGGTAGCGGATTTTTGGATTATTATTTGGTTGTGTGGGACTTTATTAATTATGCCCATACAATAGGCGTGCCAGTAGGACCGGGGCGTGGTAGTGGTGCGGCATCAATTGTTGCCTATGCAATAGGCATAACAAATATCGACCCACTACGGTTTGCCCTTTATTTTGAAAGGTTCTTAAACCCCGAGCGCATAAGTCCGCCCGACTTTGATATTGATTTTTGTCCCGTTCGTCGTGGCGAGATTATTGACTATGTGGCACAAAAATATGGCGAAGATAATGTTTGTCAAATAATTACCTTTGGTACGCTTGCACCAAAGGCCGCCATAAAAGATGTGTCAAGAGTGTTAAAGATGCCATACAGCGAAGTAGATAAACTTACAAAACTATTTCCAAGTCCACAAAACATGCCAAAATCACCAGCAATTCAAAAAATATTTGGGCTAGATAAAGACCCAGCAAATGATAAATATGTTGTTGAAGATTTGCGCTCTATGTACAACAACGACCCACTTATTCAAAAAATTGTTGATGTAGCCATAAAACTAGAAAATATGCCTCGAAACACAAGTATCCATGCGGCCGGTGTTATTATTTGTTGTGACCCTGTTGATATGCACTCTCCACTTGCCAAAAATGGTGATATGGTAACAACTCAGTATGACAAAAAAGAAGTAGAAGAGTTGGGCCTACTTAAAATGGACTTTTTGGGCCTTATTACTCTTACTGATTTGGATCTTATGGCAAAAACCATAAAAAAGACAAAGGGTGTCATAATAGATTATGACCAAATAGATTATGACGACCAAAATGTTTACAAACTAATATCAAGCGGTGATACTGACGGTGTGTTCCAGATTGAAAGTGGTGGAATGCGCAAACTTACAATGGATATGCACCCAGTAAACCTTGAAGACTTAACAGTTATTGGGGCCATCTATCGCCCCGGGCCTATGGACGAAATTCCAACCTATCTAAAAAATCGTCGTGACCCCAAGAACATTGAATACGAAGACGAGCGTCTTCGTGATGTATTAGATGTAACTTATGGTGTTATGATATATCAAGAGCAAGTTATGATGATATGTCGTAAGATTGCGGGGTATACACTAGGTCAGGCTGACCATGTTCGAAAAATTATGGGTAAAAAATTAAAAGACCAGTTGGCAGAAGAAAAGAACACTTTTATCAATGGTTGGGTAGACCCAGAGGGCAAAAAGAGTATTGCGGGTGCAATAGCACTTGGCATGAAAAAAGAAGTTGCATCGCGTCTTTGGGCAAAGATGGAAAAGTTTGGTTCTTATGCCTTTAACAAGGCTCATGCTGCTGCGTATGCGCATGTATTATATCAAACTGCATACATAAAGCGGTATTTTCCGGTAGAATTTTATTGTTCAATCATGAACAACCGAATAACAAAGTCTGATGAATTGCGCCACTACATGGGGCTTGCACGAGAACACAATATTGAGATACTTAGCCCAAATGTCAACAAGTCTATGGCATATTTTAGTGTAGAAGGTGACAATATCCGCTTTGGACTTGGTGGAATTAAGAATGTTGGTGTGGGTTTGGTTCAAGAATTGGTTACCGAGCGTGAAAAAAATGGTGATTTTGTTGATTTGCAAGACTTTATTAATCGTATGAATAGCAGTCAAGCGCACAACAAGCGTTTTCTCGAATCAATGATTTTGGGTGGTGCCTTTGATTGTTTTGGCAAAACTCGCAGTCAAATGATGGCAGTTTACGAAACAATGGTTAATCAAGCCGAAAGTGATAAAAAGTATTCAATGAATGGGCAAATATGTATTTTTGAAAATATACTTAAAAGAGATGAAAAGATAAATAAAATTACATACCCAAATATCAGTGAATATCCTGTTCAGCAAAAACTAAAACTAGAGAAAGAGGTATTGGGTATTTATGTTTCGGGGCACCCACTAGATAAATATAAAGAGCGTATGAGCCATTACAACATCAACAGCACTATGTTTGAAGGAACAACTGTCGAAAGTGGAGATGGTGACGAAGCAACAGTTATTTATGATCAGTTAAATGATGGAGAGGCGTGTGTTTGTGGTGGTATTATAAGCGCGGTTAAAAAACTACATTCAAAAAAGACAAACAAAGATATGGCAATAGTGACAATCGAAGACTATAACGGAACATTTGATTGTATGTTTTTCCCAAAGACATATCAAGAGTTCCGTGACAGGCTGGTAAATGACAAATTGGTAACAATTACTGGTAAAATAAGCGTAAGAGAAGGCGAAAGCCCAATAGTTACTGTTGATAAAATAGAATTTTGGGAAGACAGCGAAAAGCCAGAAGACATAGCCCCACAAGAAATAAAAACTCCACAAAACAAACTTTGCCTTAAGTTTGATTTGACAAATGATAAACTAAAAGAACAAATTTGCAATCTGCTAGAATTTTATCCGGGTGATGTGCCCGTGCTTGTAAAATGCACAGTGCAAAACAAAGCCTTCGTTTTGCCTTACAAAGTTACGGCAAACACAGCCCTGCAAAATGAGTTGATGGGATTATTAGACGAAGAAAGCGTTAAGTTAATTTAGTTTGGTTGTTTTGTTTGACAAAATAGGTTTGTTTTAATAAAATCAAAAAAGAGGTGTGGTTTTATGAGTTATCAAATTATTTGCCTAAAAAATAGGGCATTTTGGAATAAGATAATAATATTCATTGCGCTTTTTGTTGCTTTTGTTTATGTGGTATCAATTTTTATGCCGGCTCCCCAAGCCGAAATTCAAAATGATGGTGCCTTATATCAAGAAATTTCGCAAGAAGATAATCAAACTGCACAAAATGAGGGTTAACCCCTCTCTTTTTTTTATATTAAAAAAGATATGATAAAGGCAATAAACATTGTTATGATTGCTTGGGTTGTTTTTTGCAGTAAATAGGTTTTGGTGCTTATATCACATTTTGATAGATAAGTCATGCTTTGCAGCATTACGCTTATTCCGCCAAAAGAAATTAATCCGCAGGCTGTTATAAAAACCAATTTGGGGTAAGCGCAAAATAATGAAGATAACTCCAAACAGCCGCGTGTTATTTCGGCTATGCCCAATACTATGCAGTCCGAAAAATGTGGTGAAATATTGCATATATTAAATAATTTATTTAATGGTATGCACAAAAGATTTAATATTTTACTATCAACCAAAAACTCACAAAATAAAAAAGCAAGTGCAATATATCCACCAACAATTAATACCGAAATTACACTTTGATAAATTGTTTTTCCAAGCAAATTGTCAATTTTTTGATTAGGATTGTAAATTGTGTTTTGTATGTTTTGTTTATTCAATCCAACTTTTCTATACAAAATTCCATTAAGTGCCGAGCCCAAAAGATGCACGCATAATATTATTAGTCCAACATTAGAATTTGCAAACATACTGCTGCCAACTGTTCCCACAATAAATATTGGACCACTTGTCGAACAAAAAGCATGCATTCGCAAACATTCGGTTTTTGTTATTTGATGGTTTTCGTACAATTCGCTTATTAACTTTGCCCCAACAGGATAGCCCGATATAAGGCTCATTAAATAAACAATACTTGCTTTGCTTGATACATTAAAAAGTTTTTGCAAAGGCTTTTTTGTAACTAATGCCAATTTATCAACAACATTAAGTTCGCACAAAAGAGTAGTTAAAAAGAAAAATGGAAATAGTGCAGGCAAAACGCAGGTTGCCCACACCATAATGCCCTTGTAAGTCGCTTGCATATATATACTGGGTTTTATGATAATGCAACACAAGACAACAACAAGCACAACAACCAAAAAAGTTTTGCCAAAGTCGTTTTTTGTAAAATTCATATAACATTATATGTCTTGTTGTCTCAAATAATAAAAATCTTTATAAAATATAACAATGTTTTGCTGTAAACATGGCACAAAATGGGCATAATTGTTTGCAAAAATCTGTTGTTTGTTATATACTATTGTTAAACATAAAAGGGGAATTTATGGGAATTGTTAGCATTTTTACCAGTGGCTTTAGTTGGCAAATAATGTTGATAATACTATTTGCTTATCTTATTTCTATTATGGTGGCCATTGTTTTTCATGAATTTGCCCATGCTTATGTTGCATACAAAAACGGTGATGACACGGCAAAACTTGCGGGCAGAATGAGCCTTAATCCTGGTGCGCACTTTGACCCATTGGGTTTTTTGTTTCTTATTCTTTTGGGGTTTGGTTGGGCAAAGCCTGTGCCCGTAAACGAGTTAAAATTTAGAAATATCAAAAAAGGCCGAATATTGGTTGGCTTTGCTGGTGTGTTTGCAAATGTTTTACTTGCGCTGGTTTTTACCTTTTTGTATGTGCTGTTTTACAACATATTAGACCTAAACACATACATATGGTTGTTTGTGGTTTTGCTTTGCCAATATATGGCATTAATTAATTTTATGTTGGCACTTTTTAACCTATTGCCAATTTATCCGCTAGATGGTTTTAATATTGTTTGTACATTTTGCAGGCCCGGAAACAAGTTTATTGAGTTTATGTACAGATATGGCACAATAATTTTGCTGATAATCCTAATTGTTGGGGGATATTGGCTTGGACAATTGGTTGAGATTATTTTTAATAGTCTAACAAGTTTGTTTATGATGATGTTTTGATAGGAGGAAATATGCAAGCAGACATTGATGAAGAAATGTTGGCATCAACTAGTGATGATGACATTATGGCAAGTGCCAATCCTGATGATGTTGATGATATTTGCGATATGGTGTTTCATTTTCAAGACCAAGACGGTCCACTTGATGTTTTGTGGAAACTTGTAAGATCTACAAAACTAGATATCAAAGATGTCAAGCTTGCAGATATCACCGAGCAATATTTGCAATATGTCAAAAACATGAATGGTGTTGACATGGACACAATGAGTTGGTTTGTTCGCGAAGCCTCAGCACTGCTTGAGATTAAGTCAAAAAGCATGTTGCCAAAAGAAAAGGTCGAAACAGATGAAGAAGTGCTTGATGACGAAGAAATGTATAAACGCCGAATGGAGTTGTACCGAATTTTCAAAGAATCGAGTGTAGAACTTGCAACAATTGAGAATGTAGATAGGTTTTACAAAACACCAGATGAATCGGTAGGCGATTATCGAATAATACTTAAAGATATGACTATGCAAAACTTGATTGAGGCATTTAGCAAAATTTTGGTAAAAATTGACCAAAAACAGCGCCCTCAAATAACCGAGCGAAAAATTCAAAAAGACCGTTATACTGTCAAGGACCGAATGGACGCACTTTGCGATGTGTTAAACAAAGATAAAGTTGTACGCTTTAAGGATATGTTTAAGGGCGATTTTACACGAGGCGAAATAATAAATACATTTTTGGCACTTTTGGAACTATTAAAACGACAGGTTGCAAGTGTTAATCAAAATGACATTTTTGGTGATATTGTCATACAGAAAAAGGAAGGAATTGAGGTAAGGATAGAAGATGGAGAACTTAACGAATATAATTGAAGGTATACTTTTTGTTGCAGGCAATGGGGTAAGCCGTGAAGACATAATAGAAAAACTAGAAATAACCGAAAAAGAATTAAACAACGCAATAGCGCAACTTAAAGAAAAATATGCAGATAAGTCTGGTGTGCAAGTTATTACATACAAAAACAAAGTGCAAATGTGCAGCAATCCCGAATATGCTGACGCAATACAAGTTGTATTAAATCCAATAAAAGAACGAGCACTTACCAAAACAGCCCTCGAGACAGTTGCAATTATTGCTTACAAACAGCCAATCACTCGTTTAGAGATAGAAAACATAAGAGGTGTTTCTAGTGATTATGCTGTTCAGGTTTTGCTTCAGCATAATTTAATTGAGGTTGTGGGTCGCAAAGATGTGATAGGCAAACCCCTGTTGTTTGGTACAACTGATGAATTTCTCAAGCGTTTTCAGCTAGAATCTCTTGACCAATTGCCAAAATATGAAGAGTTGCTCGAGCAAATTCAAGTTTTGACGACAGGCATGGATAGCGATGCCTTGTATAATGAATTTGAAATAGGTGAAGACAGTGCCGAGAAAAACGAAGAAGAATAAATTAAAAATGTAGTTTTGACTGCATTTTTTTATTTTTTGCTGGCATACTAGCATTATGCAAGCAGAAATAATAATTATATTAATCTTAATAGTTCTTTTGTTATTAATTTTGCCTATTTTTGTGCAAATAAGAGTTTATGTTAATGTTTATCAAAATGTTGGGGTTGTTGCATTAAGTATTTTTGGCATAAAAATTTTGTGCAGTCAAGCCGAATTTGTCAATGGAAAGATAAACATACTTGGCCCCAAAAAGGATAAAACGATTGACACAACAAGTGCAAATGTCAGGTTGTTTAATAAATTTGCCTATTACTTGTTGTTAAAAATAAAAATAACACGCCTTGCAATTTTTTGTGATGTAGGAAAAGAAAATGATGCCTTTTTGCCTTGCATCTTAAGGGCAGGATTTGACACATTTATTAGTATATTTTTGGGCATTTTATATACAAAGAAAGGTATATTTGAAACAATAGTAGATGGCAAGCTAAACAGTCAAAACGATAAGTTTACATTAAGTATATATACAGGGGCAATTTTTAATATCTTGATGATAATAGTTGCTTTTGTTCAGGCAAAAAATAAATTAAAAAGGAGGATATATCATGCTTGATGAAAATCCAAATAATAGTTATCAGCGTTTTGAGGATATGATAAAAAACGAATTTGCAAATATCAAAAGTTTAATTAATGTAAATACAATAATTGGTGATGCAATTGATTTGGGCAATGGCTGCAAAATTTATCCTGTTGTCAAATTAACATTTGGAATGGTAAGTGGCGGAGGAGAATATAGTGCCAAAAAAATAAGGCACCATCAAAACTATCCATTTGTAGGTGCAAGTGGTGCAGGTGTGACCGCCCAGCCTGTTGCTTTTGTGATAAACAACAAAGGCGATGTGCAATTAAAGACCATAGAAGGGCAAAACTTAAATGCCAAGGTTTTGCAAAAACTTGCTGATGCTTTATCAAAATATATAGAAAATTTATCAAAAAACAATCAAAAAGGCAAATAATATGCGATTTTTTCAATTAAATTTAATACTATGCACAGTACTATGCACACTTATGTTTGTACTTTTTAATGTGCCTGTTGGGTACATTTCAAATCCTGCAAGGGCATATGACATTCCTGATGCAAATATCAATTTTTCTTATACCGGACAGGCCGCTTGTCTAATCGATGCAGACGCAGGCAGAGTGTTTTTTTCAAAGGAAGCGCATCAAAGATTACCAATGGCAAGCACAACAAAAATAGTGACGGCAATGACTGCAATACTTAATTATGATGATTTGGACACGCGCCTAGAAGTTCACCCTTCTTGCATTGGTGTAGAGGGCAGTAGTGTGTATTTGCGCTTGGGCGAAAAATTGTCATTAAGAGAATTGTTGTACTGTTTGATGTTGCGCAGCGGGAATGATGCCGCCACTGCAATTGCATATCGTGTTGCGGGAGGGATTCAACCTTTTGCCGATTTGATGAACAACCTTGCTTTGCAATTAAACCTTAAGGATACGCATTTTTCAAATCCGCATGGCCTAGATGACCCAAATCATTATACATCAGCATATGACCTTGCAAAGTTAACAAGTTTTGCGCTTGATAACGAAGTGTTTAGCCAAATAGCAAAAACAAAAAATGTCCGCATATGTGAGGGTGAAGAAAATGAAAGATATTTGGTAAACAAAAACAAATTGCTTTTTAATATGCCCGATTGTATAGGCGTAAAAACTGGTTACACCAAAAAAGCGGGCAGGTGTCTTGTTAGTGCTAGTCTTAAGGACAATCTCAAACTTGTTTGCGTTGTTCTTAATTGTGGGCCTATGTTTGAAGAAAGCAAGGCAATGCTAAATACTGTGTACGAAAAATACAAAAGTGTAGAAATAATCGAGCCATATCATTATTATGACAACATTCCCGTCAACAATGGGGTGCAAAGCAGTGTTGAGGTTTATTCACGAAAGGGGTTAAGGCTTGCATTATCTAGTGATGAATTGTCTAATATTCATGTAGTATGCGATTTGCCAAAAAGCCTTGATGCACCAATAGAAAATGAAAAAGTAATAGGTAGTATAAAAGTTTATTATGGCAAACACTTGATTTTTTGTGAAAATATCTATACAATTGATGGTGTAGAATCAAGATTGCTTAAAGATAAGGTCAAAGATATCTTAAACGAGTGGTCTATATAAAAAATTAAAGGTGTAAATATGAGAATAAACAAGTTTATGGCGACATGCGGAGTTGCAAGCCGCCGTAAATGTGATGAATTAATACAAGCAGGCCATGTAAAAGTTAATGCCAACATTTGTACAAAGGTGGGGGTGCAAATTAATCCCGAGGTTGACCTTGTTACGGTTGATGACAGGCCAATAAGACTGACAACAAATTATGTCTATTATATGTTAAACAAGCCTTGCAATGTGGTAACAACAATGAGCGATCCACATGGGCGACCAACTGTTATGGAGTATATTCCGCAAACAAAATATAGGTTGTTTCCTATTGGTAGGTTAGACTATAATACAAGTGGTTTGTTGTTGTTTACAAATGATGGTGATGTAGCACAAAAATTGTTGCACCCAAGCTTTGAGTTTGGCAAAACTTACATAGTAGATATTCGTGGCGAAATTAGTTCATCAGCAATTTCCCAATTGAAAACAGGCGTTGATATTGGCGATTTTGTAACAAGCCCTGCTTTTGTAGAGATAATAGAAAAAAAGCCAAATGCAACCACAATCAAAATTGTTATTCATGAAGGAAAAAATCGTCAGGTTAGACGAATGTTTGACGCTGTTGGGCACAAGGTTATGCACTTAAAACGAGTTGCCATTGGCAAAATTGAACTAGGAGATTTGCCTATTGGTAAATATCGAGAACTAACAAAAGAAGAAATTGCATACATTAAATCAAATTAATGCAAGGAGGTGCTCATGTTTTATTGGTTGTGTTGGGTGTTGGCATTTTTGCCAATTAGGATTTTATGGCCCACCAAAGTAATAGGCAAAAAGAACATTCCAAAAAAGCAAAAAGTAATTTTATCGTGCAATCACACTTCAAACCTAGATGTTGTTATCATAAATTCTCGTCTAGTGCCAAACCCATATATTTTGGCAAAACACACATTGTTTAAGAATAGGTTTTTTGGCGCAATATTGCGCAGTTGGGGGGCAATTCCTGTCAATCGTGATAATGTAGACCTTTCTACCATCAAAAAAGTATACACCGTTCTCAAAAAAGACAAAATGCTTTTAGTTTTTCCGCAAGGAAGGCGTGAAAAAGATGTAAGCGATATCGAAAGTTCGAAAAATGGCCTTGTTATGTTTGCATTAAAAAGTGGTGCGCCAATTGTTCCTATGTGGTATCTCAAAAAGCCACGCCTATTTAGGCGCAATGTGCTGCTTATTGGAAAGCCATTTTATCTAGAAGAACTACAAGGGCAAAAAATTGACAATCAAGTCTTGCAAAAAGGGGGAGAAATTGTCATTCAAAAGATGCAAGAGTTGAGAGATGATTATTTGCAACAACTTGAAGCAAAAAAACAAGCAAAAATTGAAAAAAAGAAAGCAAAAACAAAAATATAAAACACCATTTATGATGGTGTTTTGTTTTATTTTGTTAATGTCAATTCTTGGTTGCAAGAATCATTGTTTGTTCGATATGTTTGACGGTATTTATAATAATCAACAATGTTATGACGGCCGTCTTCAATTTCGCTATCAACAAGTTTAACAACTATTTTGTGACTGTCGTTGTTGTTTTCATCATCAAGACCTTTTTCTAGTATATATGCCATATATTGTTTTTTGTTATCAAAATCAGATGTTTTGGCGCCTTCATATGTTGCATCTTGTTCTTCCAATTCTTTAATTTTTTCGATAATGCTATTCATTGTTAATCTTGCGAAAAACAATCCCTCAACAATTCCGTCAATTGTTTTTGCAGTAAGTTCGTTATTCTCATTATCTATAAAGTAAATATCATCTTCTTCATCTTCATCAAGCATAGAATTTATTAATTCCATATTTTCAACCAAATCTATTTGATTGTTTACAAATTCTTCACCAAATTCACAAATCAAATCTTGCTTTGCAACTTGTAATGAAAGAGGAGTGGTTTTATTTGCTGCACCAATTTCAACAATTGTGTGTCCATACAAATTTTCAATTTGGTCATAATTTGAAATACCCGCATCAGTCAAAATTTCAAACAAAAAATCTTGAGCTTGTTTAATTGTTGTGATGCCTGCTAATTCTTGTTTTACATCTTCGTCATAGCCATCAAGCACATATTCGGCATACCACTTTGCATATAGTTTTTTTAATTTTTCCATAGTTGTTCTCCTTTG
>JAFTCZ010000009.1 GCA_017454425.1 Clostridia bacterium
AAAATCATTTAACCATTTATATGTTACTATCATTATTTTTCTCCTGTTACTTAAATTGTTTCAAAAATCTGACATCACCGTCATACAAATCACGGATATCACTAATGCCATATTTTATCATAGCAATACGGTCAAGCCCAAGCCCTGCAGCAAACCCTGTGTAAACATTTGGGTCTACATTGCAATTTTGAAAAACTTTTGGTTGAACCATTCCTGCGCCCAACAGCTCGATAAAGCCAGATTGTTTGCAAATATTGCAACCTTTTCCGCCACAATATGGGCAACTTACATCAACTTCTACGCTTGGCTCGGTGAATGGGAAGAAAGAAGGACGAAGCCTTATGTTTGTTTTTTCACCAAACAAGTGTTTTGCAAGTCTTTCTAGCACACCCTTAAGGTCGGACATTGTTACATTTTTATCTACAACCAAAATCTCAAACTGATTAAACATAGGAGAATGTGTTGCATCAACTTCATCAACACGATATGTACGCCCTGTGCTAATCATTTTGATTGGTGGGGTTGTGCTTTCCATTGTTCTTATTTGTGTTGCAGATGTGTGAACTCTTAACAATCTTTCGGCATCAAAATAAAAAGTGTCTTGTGCATCTCTTGCTGGGTGATCTTTTGGCAAATTTAACGCTTCAAAACAATAATAATCGGTCTCAATTTCTTTTCCGTCCATAACCGTAAAGCCTTGAGTGCTAAAGTATTGAATAAGGTCTCTTTGCAATAGCTCTATTGGATGCAAACTACCCTTTACAAATGGACGAACAGGTGTTGTAACATCAACATGTTCATTTTGTATTTGTTTTTCTAATATTTGGTTGTCAATATCTTCTTGTTTGTTTTGAACGGCTGATGCAATTTTGTCTCTTGCTTCATTAAGAATAGCGCCCATTTTTGGTTTTTGATCGTTTGACAAATCCTTTAATCCTCGCATTAAACTAGACAATTCACCGTTTTTACCCAAATATTTGGCATTAACTTGAATTAAATCTTGCTTATTGTCAACAATTTTAATTTCCTTTAATGCATTCTTTAACATTTCATTTATTTTTTGTTGCATATAATTTTCCTCCAAATAAAAAACTTCGCTCCTAGCGTTTGGCTTAGGGCGAAGTAAACTCCGTGGTACCACCTAAATTCCCTATGCTATTGCAAGGGCTCTCTTTTTGAGTATGTCGTCACTCATGTACGCTGCAGCCTACTAAGTTTATCCCCATTCAGCCGAGTGCTAGAAAGTGAATTCGTCTAGCGTACTACTTGCGGGCATTTCACCATCACCCACTCTCTTTTTAAGGCACATCTAGATTACTAGTCTTTCATCATCGCTTTATGCCAAACATTATATTATAATTTGACACAATAGTCAAGAGTTTTTCTTAACTTTAGGCCACTAAGTTTAGCATTTCGTCAAGACTTGTCGAATTAAGATATGTGTCAGGAACCTTGCCAATAATAATTGATTCACAAATAAGAATGTGCGACTTTGTAGATACAGTTTTTGTACTTGTTGGCAATACTATGCTAACTGTTGTATCAAGTGTCAAATAAATGCGGTGATTTGTTTGGTTTATGCCAGCTGAGGCAAATTCACTGCTAAAACTTGATTGAATGCTTCCTATTGGCGAAACAAAAAATGTAATCTCTGGCCCCAGACCAACAAGAACAGAAATACCCGAAAGCGTGCCAAGCGGAATTCCTACCCCCTCGGCACTAGCAAGTTCTAGATTTTGTTGTGCTGTGCGACTAATATTTTTGCTAAGTTTGTTAATTTGAATTGATTTAACCTGAAACATAGTAATATTGCCTTCGCTGTCAGTCATAATGTTAATAAGTTCGTCATACACATCTGTATTGTTAATAACCGTTTGAACAGCACTATTAACTGCTTTTGTTGTCATGGCTTTTACTTGCGCCTGACTAATTGTAATAATGATAGGATTTACATATGTGTTAAAAAA
Source organism: Clostridia bacterium (assembly GCA_017454425.1). The sequence continues at coordinate 1,968 of JAFTCZ010000009.1, forward strand.
AACAAAAATAGTTATCATAACAACCAAAAATAATGATAACAAAATTATTAATTTGCGTTTTTTTGATAGGCGGCGTCTTTTAATTTTTTGCATACTTATATATATGACGCCAATTATGTCTTGTTTACTGCTTTGTTTTACTCTTAAATATCAGTGCCATAACAAAAGCCGAAATAACCGCCACGGCTATGCCACCCGCAACTGCCTGCAACCCACCCGTAAATATCCCAATAACTCCATCAACCTCATATGCCTGAATGGCTCCGCGTGCCAACGAATAGCCAAAACCAATTATTGGCACAGTTATGCCCGAACCACAAAACTCTCGTATGGGCTCGAACACATGAAAGATTTCTAACACAACCCCAAGCATCAAAAATGTAACCAAAATTCTTGCACTTGTCATGCGGGTAGTAATAATGAGAACTTGCCCAAGCATACATACAAACCCGCCAACCAAAAAGACCTTTAGGTACATAATAATATCAAACATAATCTTCACCTTTTAATACAACTGCATGCGCAACACAAGGAATTGACTCCCCTTGCTGACAAGTAAGAGGGCTAAGCAATGCTCCTGTGGCGATAAATAAAACATTTTTTAGGTCTTTGTTTTTTAATCTTTGCAATACATAACTATTAAGAATACTCGCACCACACCCACAACCACTTGCCCCCATAAATGTTTTTTGATTATTCTTAAACATCATTTGGCCACAATCACTATAATTAGCTCCTAGATATATCCCTTTGTTAGACATAAGGTCAATAAGCACTTCGCTGCCAAGTTTTCCCAAATCACCCGTCAAAATCAAATCATAATAATCGGGTTCGACGCCCATATCGTCTAGGTGTCTAAACAATGTGTCAAAAGCAGCAGGTGCCATTGCTCCGCCCATGTTGTTTACATCTGTGACATTCCAGTCAACAACCCTGCCAATAGTTGCATGACTAACTGCTATGCCGCTTTGTGCATGCGAAAGCACTGTTGCCCCACTTCCTGTTGTTGTCCATTGACTTGTTGGCGGGCGTTGTGTGCCTAGTTCTAGGGGATATCGAAATTGTTTTTCGGCAGAACTAAAATGACTTACCGTGGCACATACAACATTTTTTGCATAATCTGCGTTAATAAGGCATGCGCCAATAGCCAAACTTTCGGCCATAGTACTGCAAGCACCAAATACGCCTACATATGGAATATTAAGCGAGCGTGCCGCAAAACTAGAACTTGTTATTTGGTTCATCAAATCACCTGATACAACATAGTCGATATCAAACGGACTAAGTTTTGCATTGTGAATAGCATTGCGCACGCATTGTTCTAATAGTTTGCACTCAGCTTTTTCGTAAGTTTTTTCGCCCAAAGTATCATCTTGCAAAATTTCGTCAAAATATTTGCCAAAATTTCCTTCACCTTCCTTGGGTCCTACTATCGAATAATTGCCAATTATTCGTGGTAGTTTATCAAAAACAATAGTAGATTTTCCAACTCTATTCATATTTTCCTCAAAAAATTAAATTAATAACCCCAGCAATTATGCTTGCCACTATCCCAAGAACAATTACCGGACCAGATATCAAAAACATTTTTGCGCACAAGCCAAAAATAATACCCTCTCGCCTAAATTCTATTGCTGGGCTTGTTATTGAATTGCTAAAACCCGTGATGGGTACGATGCTACCGGCGCCAGCATAAGCACCAATTCTGTCATACACACCAACCCCCGTAAGAATTGATGCCAAAACAATTAAAATAATCAGTTCCCACGCCCCTGCTTCGTCTATTGTCATATTATTAAAGCCAAGCATTAACAAGTCTTTAATAATTTCCCCAAGCAGGCATATTAGTCCGCCCACCCAAAAAGCATGAAAAAGCGTTGGCCACGGATGTGTTTTTGGTATTTTGTGCTTTAGATAATCGTTATATTTTTTGTTTCTTTCAATATCAAGCATATTGCCTCCACATAAATAATTGGCATTTTATGTAAAGAATAAACATTAATATCCAACAAAATGAACATAAAATAAATATTTTTATCAAACTTGCTTAAAATAACAATGTTAAAAAATTTTATGAGGTGAAATATGAAAAAAATAATTGCTTTATCTTTAACACTTGCTCTTGCAAGTGCGGGTGGTGTTGCGGCATTACACCCAAATTGTCAAAAATGTGAGGATTGTTCAGCACAAATTGTTGACCAAAATATTATTAATAGAGATATGCTTATTGGCAACGGTTTTGCTGTTATAAACAAGCAAGGACAATTTAATATCGTTCCTAAAAAACCAATAAATATGGATATTATTGATGGCACCAACACAAATGCCATGGGCACAACAAATACCCCAACAACTGCAAACAGCCCACTAAACAACACAAATTACAACGGGCCAACAACCAACCAGGTGTTAAATAACACAAACAACAACGGATTAGCCAATAACACAGCATACAACAATACAAACAATGGAATAAACAACAATATGGGATATTCGCCAAAAGGTACTTCTCCTTATGGCATAGGAAATGCCAATTCCGGAGTTTTGCCAAACAATGGCAACGGAAATCAAACAATTGATGGCACATACAATACAAACAGTACACAGCCAAGCAATTTGGATAGTATGGTGCGCACAAACAATATTGACACTTACAAAAACAACTCAAACAAAAATATTGACAACAACATATATAACAACAATGGTGGCAGAATGACAAATCAAACATATGCAAACAACACAAACCAAAACTTTAGACAAAATGCCAATACCAACACAACAAATCAGACACAAAACACAATAAATCGTTCAACTAACAACCAAAACACAAATACAAACCAATCAAATACTAATGCTTTAAGAGCAAACAATCGTTCAAACTATACAAACAACACAGATACAAGTGCAAAAACAAACAATCAAACCCAACAAAACACCATTTCAAACACTGCTAGGGCAAAAACTGATACACTATCAAGCACACAAAATACAACTGTTTCTAACTTGCAATCTCAATTAAACGAACAAAAAGAAGCTTTTAACCAAAAACTAGAAAAACTTAATAGCATACTTACTCAATACGACAACCAAACCATTAGGTTAAATGGTGACCAAGCAAACAAGATGAATGGCTATATTGATGTTGTGCAAAAACTTACCCACAAGCTTATGCGCACAAGATATGTTATGGCTTTTGATATAGACAATTTTTGGAATACCTCAACTTTTGACATTAATGATACAACAAGTCCATATTATTTGGAAGTAAAAAGCATATTGGGTGATCGCATAATATGTTTAGATTGCATAAATGAAGCCTTAGATAACATTATCAAATTGCTTGACAACCAAAACACCAACCAAACAACAAAAACCACAACACAAAACAACACAATACTACCAAACAATCAAAATTCACAAGCAAACACCCAAAATGCCATACAAAATAGCAGTCAAACAAATATGATGTAAACAAAAAACATGCAAACAATGCATGTTTTTTTTTTACCAATTTTGTGTTATATACTTTATTTCATCTAGATATGATTTATTTTCTATATCATTGGTTAATACAATATCTATTTGTTGTTGTACAGTATTATCTTTTGTGATAATGATTTGCCCTATGCTGTCACCTGCTTTTAATGGGGCTTTTTTGTCATAGTACTCATAATTGACCTCAACACTTGGTTGTTCACCCCTTTTTATCAATTCATAATAAGAGTGTGCTGGCTTAACATAAACTTGCTGTTCTTTTGCGTGCAAAATCTGGTTTGAATATAAAAATTCTTCATTTTCATCAACGATGCATTTTGATTCATAGTTTGCAAAACCATAATCCAGCACTTTTGCACAATCAGAAAAACGCTCTTTAGAATTTTTTGCACCCAAAACCACAGAAATTAAACGCATGTTATTGCGCATTGCTGTGGCCGACAAGCAATACCCTGCCTCTACGGTAGACCCAGTTTTTCCTGCGTCACAACCATTGTACGAACGAATAAGTTTGTTTGTGTTGGTCATTTGTGTTGTACGACCACTTGGGTGTACAAAATCTTTTAATCTCTCGTGAGTATAATCAAAATACATCTTGTGTTTTACCAATTCTCGCATAATGCACGCAACATCATAGGCACAAGAATAATGCTGATTATTTGGCAAGCCTGTACAGTTTGCAAAATGGGTGTTAGTAAGCCCTAATGATTGTGCTTTTTCGTTCATCATATCAACAAAACCATCTTCACTGCCACCTATTTCTTCTGCAAACACAACGCTTGCATCATTTGCGCTGCTCATTACCACTGCATACAATAGGTCTTGTACTTTATATTTACAATTTGCATCCAAAAATACCTGTGACCCACCCATTCCGCTTGCGTTTTCACTAGCCACTAGCAAGTCATCTATGCCAAATTTCTTTTGCTCTATTGCCTCAAAAGTTAAAAGCAAAGTCATGGTTTTTGTTACGCTTGCAATGGGCAAATGCTGCAAACTGTTCTTTTCTAGCAATACTTGCCCTGTTGCGCTATCAAGCAAACAACATGCTTTGCTGTCTAATACCGGGTCTTCTAATGCTTGTGCAACATTATCAGTTGATACGCAAAATAACAAATTGCAAAATAAAGCCAAACTTAATGCTGTGGTATAAATAAAATTTTTTTTCATAAAACCTCCTTTACCTGTTTAGTGTTTGTAGTTTTGAGGTTTTTATGTAAAAAGGTATTATGGCACAGCAACAACCATAAAACCTCCAAACAACGGCAATAATAATACTTCAAGCAAACATGCAACAAAATGCAATATCAAGGTGCAAAAAAGAACACTTTTGACATAATAATAAAAATCTAGAGTTAATATTCCCAATTTATGACCACAATGATCAAAAATATATTTTTGGCAAACCACCATAAAAGCAACAAACGCAATAAGTTTAAGCAAGTGAGAGGGTAAATAAACAATCAATATGTTTATAAATCCACCAAGCCTAAACAAACTGATAATTACCGCACAAGTGTTACCAAATACAAAGCCCAAATATATAAGTAAAAACACATTAATGATAGACAACCATTTATTGCAACTAAACAACCAAATAACTATACAAATGGTTATAAATCCAAAAACTCGTGAAGCAAACACTCCCCCAAGTGACATATGCATATTTAGATAGCGTCGCAATGTTATGTCAGCAATGTTATCTATGCTATTGTTATTGGCATAGCCAAACCCTGCAATAACACCAACAATAACAGAACTAATAATCAGTACACCAATAATAATATATTGTTTTTTGTGTCTATAAAAATGTTCTGCTAGACTATCAAAAAATATTGTAAAATTGTGCAATTTAGAAATAAATTTGGGCATATAACAATATACGCCCAAAAGTATTAAAATATTCTAAATTATGCTTTTTGCAGTACCATTTACCAGCCATTGAATTTTGCTTTCACATTCCAAATCTCTTACATAATTTGCCACATAATAAATAAATTCTTTAACCGTTGGACGGCAACCAAACAAAGCACCATTATTAAGTTTTCGCGCAAATTCATTGTTTTGACTGTTATATAGTTCCCAAGCACTACCAATAGCAGTGCGCATGCAACGCTCGAGATTATTAACTGTTGTACCATGCATGGTTGCAACTATTGTATATACATTACTGTACAATGTGCAGGCTTTGCAGCCATCAATAATTACTTGATTTATACAATCCTTAAGGAATATCGAGCCCGAAGATTTTACATTTACCCCAAAACCACGCAATACTTTTGTTATGATATCAAAACGGGTCATGGGAAAATTTGATACATTTTGCAAACTATGTTTATACACCATGCATTGTTCTATTTTGTTTGCTAAGATATCTTCATATCCGCTTTTTCCACACATAACAAAATTGTATGGAATATTTTTATCATACTCGTCTTCTAGTATGCATATACAAGGTACAAAATAAGGAGATTCAATATCAAATAATTCTAAAAATTGTTGCAAAAAATCTTTTGATATACTACTTACAACAAGCATCATTGGGTGCGTAACAAGTATTTTTGATAACAATTTGCAAAAATTTGTCTCATACGATAACTCTATACCATGTTTTTGAAAAAAAGATTTTAAGTTACTGTTGTAATTGAGTGTATCACTTATATAGTATATTGCTACAAATTTACTTGCTTCCATGTTTAATCTCCCAAATATTTGTAAAATTGTAACATATTATTTTACAATAATCAAACAATATTGTAATTAAATAACAAAAACATAAATAAAAAAGCATTTTTCGTAAATAAATTTTTACAAAATATATTCATTTTGTCGCAAATTGTATAATTTGATAACATATTATCTATAAAAATACCAAATCCTTTTGAGGCATCGTTAACAAAAACATGCGTAACCGCCCCAACAAGTTTGCCATTTTGCACGATAGGACTTCCGCTCATACCTTGCACAATACCGCCAGCCGCATTTAACAACCTTTCATCAGTTATCTTAAGTACAATATCTTTATTGCCAGCATTTTGACGATTTGTTTTTATTATTTCAATATCATATGCTCTTATGTTTTTGCCGTCCAAACTGCAATAAATAAGGGCCTTGCCCGGAACAATTGTGCTTTTACCACCCACCACAATTGGCATATGGTTTTGAATAAACTCTTCATTAGTTATGCTCCCATATATACCACATGCTAAATTTTGCTCTAGTATGCCTAGTTTTGTTCCGTTTTTTAACAATCCGCGAAGTTCTCCGGCATTGCCCCTAACACCTCTTTTTATCCCCAAAATGTTGCATTCATAAATCTCACCTTCTTTCACATTAAGGGCTACGCCCGTATTAACATCTTGCACGCTGTGTCCCAACGCAGCAAATTTTTGTGTATTTGGGTCGATATAAGTTAATGTACCAAGGCCATTTATTTTGTTTTTTACCCAAAGGCCAAGTTTGTATTTTTTTGTTAACAAATCGTAGGCAGGACGAATAGTTGTATCATATTCTTTTCCTTTGCGAATGGCTTTTATGTTGGCTGGTTGATCTTGTGGCTGATTATTAAGTATGTATGATATATCTTCGGGGGTGTTTACTTCTTGATCATTCACCATAACAATAATATCACCCTGAACAAGTTGATTATCCAAAACATTGTCAACAAAACTATCTTTTGTAAAAAGTTTATTTTTACCAAGCACCAACACCCCACGAGAATAGTATTCAAAACCAACAGTATCACCGCCAAGCAAAACAGTTTTTGCAGAAACTTCATTGTTTAGTGCCAAAGTTCCGGTTAATGATATTTCTGAACCAGTAGTTGCAATAAAACAAAAAATAGTATTTACAAATACAATACTTACGCACAAAAATGCAAAAATACTTGGCCAAATTAAGTTTATAATATCTTTTTTATAAAACATAAAAACCTCAATATTATATTGAGGTAGTTTTGTTATTTTATACTTATAAATATTGGTAAATACTGTTAATTGGCAACTATTTTGTGTTTATATTGGTTGCAAATTGCTTTAAGCTCTTGTGCACTCTTAATAGCAATTTGTGATTGCCCCACCAACCCTGATAGACGAGCAATTTCTTGCAAATTTGTTTCTGCAGTCAGTTTGTCAACCGTTGTGATGGTCGAATTTTCAACAATAGATTTTTGCACCCTAAAATTTGCATCAGCCATTGCACAAATTGCAGGCAAATGAGTGATAACCAAAACTTGAGTTTGACGAGATAATTGATACAGTTTAATGGCTACATCATGACTGACTTCTCCGCTAATGCCCGCATCTATTTCATCAAAAATGATTGTTCCTGTTTGGTTGTTAAACACAATATCAAACGCAAGCATAAATCTTGACATTTCACCACCAGAAATAACTTTTGACAAAGGCATAATATTGTGCCCTAGGTTTGCACTAAACCAAAAAACCACTTTATCCATACCCCTTAAAGACAATGGGCACGGTTCTATTTTTATCTCAAATTGTGCATTTTTTATGCCCAAAGAATCTAGTTGTGATAAAAGCATTTCTTTTAGGTTTTGGCTAGATTGCGTGCGCAATTTTGTTATTTTGGCACAAATTTTATTTATCTCTTCATTAATACTTTGCAATTTTTGTTTTTGCTTGGCAATATAGCCGTCACTATCTTCTAGTATTTTCATTTTTTGTTTTGCGTTTTCACAAAAATCTAATATCTCAGTTATGCTAAAGCCATATTTTCGTTTAAGTTTATTTATTAAATCAAGTCTTTCGTCAACTTGTTCAAAATCTTCTTGAGAAAAATCGTATTTTGATACTATTTCTTGTGTTGTTTGAGCAATATCATCAAGTTCGATATTAACACTTTCGAGGCGCTGATAAATTTGACTTATATTTTTATCAATATCTACAAGAGACGAAATTGCATGTTTTGTTTGATAAAGCATATTAAGGATATTGTCATTGTTTGTTCCATTAATTATTTCATTTACGGTACCAAGACCCAAAATAACATGTTGGGTGTTTTTCATCATTTGCATTTTATTTCGCAATTGTTCTTCTTCGTCAATTTGAAGATTTGCCCCTGTTATTTCTTCAATTTGATATGCATACATTTGTTTTTCTCGCTCTCTTGCCGCATCATCAACTTCAAACTCTTTTAATCTGTTTTCTATTTCTCGCTTTTGGGCAATATATTCGTGCAAGTGTGATAAATATGGAGCCAGGTCTTTTGCAATTATTGCATCAACAAAATCTATGTGTTTGCTTTCATCTAATAAAATTTGATAAGCATGTTGGCCATAAATCTCTAACAAATAAGCAGTAATTTGTTTTAACATACTTACATTAACAATTTGCCCGTTAATGCGGATATCATTTTTACCATCTAAGGCCAGTTTACGGCTTATTATTAATCCTTCTTCAATGTCAATCCCCATATCCAAAAGCAAATCACAAATTTTTGCACCTATTTTTTCAAACTGAATTTCTACCCTAGCAAATTTACAGCCGTTTCGTATAACATTTTTGTCTGTACGCTGCCCTAATACAAAGGCTATTGCCGAAAGTATAATAGATTTTCCTGCACCTGTTTCGCCCGTAATAACATTAAGACCTTTTTCAAATTCTATTGTCAAATCTTCTATTAATATATAATTAGAAATACATAATTTTGAAATCATAAAGACCTCCTAATAAAACATATGTTCTAATTATTTTGACATATAAATAAAAAAATACAAAGCCTTACTTTGCTTTGTATTAAATGTTCTAATTTTAATCTTGACTTGTTGGGGCTGGAGTTGCTTTTTGCACAACTTGTTTTTCAATAGTGTCACGAACATCAGGATTTTCTGCCAAAAATCTTTTGACGGTTTCTTTTCCTTGACCAATCTTTTCACCATTATATGAAAACCAAGAACCACTTTTTTCTATTATACCAAAATCAATAGCCAAATCAAGCAAACACCCTTCTCGTGATATTCCTTTGCCATAAATAATATCAAATTCAGCTTGTTTGAATGGCGCTGCAAGTTTATTTTTAACAACTTTTACGCGAGTACGACTACCAATAACATTTTCGCCTTCTTTAATGTTTTCTACCCTGCGAACATCAAGACGCACACTGCTGTAAAACTTGAGGGCCTTTCCGCCTGTTGTGGTTTCTGGATTGCCATACATAACACCTACTTTGTCACGCAATTGATTGATAAAAATAACGCAAGTGTTAGATTTATTAATTGCCGCAGTAAGCTTTCGCATGGCTTGACTCATAAGTCTGGCTAGCAACCCCACATGAGAGTCACCCATTTCGCCGTCCAATTCGGCCTTTGGTGTAAGTGCTGCAACAGAGTCAATAACAATAATATCAACTCCTCCACTGCGCACAAGGCTGTCGGTGATGTCAAGTGCTTGTTCACCACTGTCGGGTTGAGAAATATATAAAGAATTGATATCAACACCAAGGTTGCCAGCATATACAGGGTCTAGGGCGTGCTCGGCATCAATAAAAGCAGCAACACAGCCCATTTTTTGCGCCTCGGCAATGACATGCAAAGCAACAGTTGTTTTACCAGAAGATTCGGGACCATAAATTTCGACAATACGCCCTCTTGGCATTCCGCCTATTCCTAACGCAACATCAAGTGTTGGGCATCCTGTTGGAATGACATCTACAACAATTTTTGCATTGTCACCCAATCTCATAATAGACCCCTTACCAAATTGTCTTTCTATTTGACCAATAACTTGCTCTAGTGCTTTTTGTTTTTCATTCATCTTTTTTGCTCCTTTATCAAACATATGTTCTACTTATATTATACACCATTTTCTAAAAATGACAAATGATTTTCACGAAGTTTTTTAATTATTTTGAAAACCGCTTGCCTAGCCATAATTTTGACTATGTAATCAGATTGATGGTCAAACCCATATTTATAAACATGAATTGCTTGATTGTCACCAAGACCCAAAAATGGTATTTTGTATGTTCCGGACAACACAAGTGACACATCAGCATTTGTGTGTTCGGCCAATGTTGCACCCATTTCGTAACACAAATCGACACTATCTTTCGAATGTGTGGCCAAAAAATCTGTGCCAACATGCAAAACATTTGCAACATCTTCGAGTGTAGACAATGTATAACATTCTAGGATATGTTCTTCATACTTTGGCAAACCATCTTTTAGATATTGTTCTAAATACCCCCGACTTAATATATCTGCAACTGCAATCGTAGCGTTTCGTACTGTCAAAATCTCATCTAGCACCTCAAGCAAGGTTTCGTTGTTGTCAGTATAATAGTAGTCACCAAAAACTTCATAAAGCTCTCTTATAAATGTTTGTACAATACCATAAGGAACATTAGGCTTTGGTGCAATAGTAATTTCACCATCCAAGTATGCCACATTTACCGCAACCACAAACGCCGAGATGTTTTCAACTGTTGCAAGTTTTTGAAGTATGCTTGATTTATCCAACCCAAAAACTCGCAATCTAACTGCCGGCTCGTTGATAGCAAAAATTGGGCAAATAATGCTGGATTGAAGATAATCAAAATAATTAAACTTCGAAACATCAATGATAAGACATTTTGTGTTGTTATTTGATATATAGTACCCAGCCTCAAATGGCTGCAGGGTGGCATTGTAATGTTCTACTATTATGCGTCCAACCATATCAAAATCAATATTATTGGCAAAATCACCTATAATAACAACGGCTTTGCCCAAACTGTTTTTTAGATGTCTGTTGATTGCATATAAATCACAAAATACAGTAGTGTTAACAACTTCTACTGCACAAGAATTTAATTTTGTTTGCACCAAAGGACAAACATTATTGTACATATCAGCATTTGTCTCTTCTGTGCATAATGCAATCAAATTAACCTGCAATTATTTTTCTTCCTCTTTCGTATTTTGTTTATCTTCAGTTTCTGTTAGTTTTGGCTGCTCGGCATTTGCAAATACTGCTCTATTTTTTACGGTATAGTCAATTGCAGACCAAATAGTAACCGCAATTGTAATTGCATACATAATATATGCCAGCCACATAACAATATCACCGCAAATAACAAACCATTGCGCTGTGCTGCCTATACTTAACCATGCAGTGTGGAACATAAACAATGGTATGCAAATGTATGCAAATATTGCTTTTAACTTTCCACTTAAAACTGCGGCAACAACAACACCTTTTGTTGCGGCAACTTGCCTTATTCCATTTATTAATGTATCTCTTGCAAAGATGATAAACAATCCAATTATGCCCCATGGGTGCGCAATTGCACCATTAATATCTAATAGCACAATCAAAAACATACAACCACAGTACAATAATTTGTCTGCCATAGGGTCAAGCAATTTGCCAAGGTCGGTTACTTGATTGTTTTTTCGTGCAAGATGACCATCAAGCTGGTCGGTTAACGCTGCCAAAATAAACAACGCTACTGCAACAAACTTGCCATATGGGTCAATTGGCAACAAATAAAAGACATAAATTAATGGTACTAATATTATTCGTAAAAAAGATAGTTTATTTGGTGTATTCATATTATTTCTCCTTCCAAATCCAATGAATTAGCAATGCCCAAAACTTTTACATCATAAAACTTTCCTACTGTACAAGTGCAAATTTGTTTTGAAACATACACAAAACTATCAATCTCGGGTGAATTATACTCGCTACGCAAGATAT
>JAFTCZ010000075.1 GCA_017454425.1 Clostridia bacterium
CTTGCTCACTCAAAAATCTATTCCACATACGAGAATACAACAAGTGCCCCACAGCATGCTCGGCCCCGCCAACATATAAATCAACCGGAAGCCAGTGGTTCAAAAGCTTTTTATCAGCAATTTCTTTGTCGTTGTGCGGGTCGATGTACCTAAGGAAATACCAACTAGACCCAGCACTGCCTGGCATTGTGTTAATTTCTCGCACAAACTGATTGCCGTCCTTTTCAAAATTCATCCACTCGGGTGCATTTGCAAGAGGAGACAATCCGCCTTTTGGGTGATAATCATCAATTTGTGGCAAAGTAAGAGGAAGTTCGTTTTCGGGTACTAATAAAACTTCGCCGTTTTTGTCATAATACATTGGCATTGGCTCGCCCCAATAATGTTGACGAGCAAAAATCCACTCTCTTATGCGATAGGTTGTTTTTGCACGACCTATTTGATTTTTTTGCGCCCAATCAAGCATTGTTTGTTTTGCTTGTTCGGTGTCCATTCCATTAATCATGTCAGAATTTATATGTTCACCATCTCCGGTATAACACTCACCTTCTTTGCCACCCTTAACAACAGGAATAATAGATAGGTCAAACTTTTTGGCAAATTCATAATCTCTTTCGTCATGAGCAGGTACTGCCATAATTGCACCTACACCAACATTACCAAGAACATAATCGGCAACATAAATAGGAATTCGCTTATTATTGGCAGGATTAATGGCATATGCTCCCGTAAACACACCTGTTTTTTCTTTTGTTACATCTTGGCGCTCGATATCTGTTTGAGAATCACACCATTCAACATATTTTTTTACTTCTTCTTTTTGTTCGGGACTTGTTATTTTTGACACCAGTTGATGTTCGGGTGCAAGAACACAAAATGTTGCACCAAATAATGTGTCAATTCGGGTTGTAAATACATCAAATTGATATTTTTTGTCCGCAACCTCAAAGTGCAAAATTGCACCTGTTGATTTACCTATCCAATTGCGCTGCGAAAGTTTTGTGCTTTCGGGCCAATCAAGCCCATCTAGTCCGTCAAGCAATTTGTCGGCATATTGCGGAATATCTATTACCCATTGCTTCATTTTGCGCTTTACAACAGGATATCCGCCACGCTCACTTTTACCATCAATAACTTCGTCATTTGCAAGCACTGTGCCCAACTCTTCGCACCAATTTACTTGCATGTCTTGCAATTTCATAAGTCCGTTTTTGTACAACTGTTCTACAATATATTGTGTCCAACGATAGTATGATGGGTCGCAAGTGCTAAGCTCTTTATCCCAGTCATAAGAAAAGCCGGCTTTTTTAAGTTGTTGTCTAAATGTCTCGATATTTTTTTGTGTAAAACCATTTGGGTTGTTGCCGGTTTTTATTGCATATTGCTCGGCAGGCAAACCAAAAGCGTCATAGCCCATTGGATGCAACACATTAAAACCTTGCATACGCTTGTAACGAGAAATTACATCAGTGGCAGTATAACCAAGCAAGTGCCCCATGTGCAAGCCTGCCCCACTAGGATAAGGAAACATATCAAGACAATAATATTTTGGCTTGTCAAAATCCCAAACATCTGTCCTAAAAGTTTTGTTGTTTTCCCAAAATCTATTCCACTTTTTTTCAATATTTTTATAGTCGTACATTATTTTTCTCCAAGGCTTATATAATAGACGGATTATACATCAATTTGCGGGCTTTTGTCAACACATAATTAAAAAAGCAAAAATTTATTTTTGCTATTTAATACATTTTACAAAAACTTTTGTTTTACTTTACTTTTTTGAATAGTAGGAGTAAAATTATTAAAACCACATTTAAGGACAATCGTATGGACAAAAATGCAAAAGTTCATAACGGACATTGGGAACGCACACGAGAACGAATATTAAAAATGCCAAAAGTTGAATTAACCGAGGTTGATGTGCTTGAGGGATTATTGCAACTTATTTTTACTCGTGCCGACACAAACGAGATTGCTCGCAATTTGTTGTACAGATATCACAGCATTGTACAAATTGCAAAAACAACACCCGAAGAATTAGAAAATATTGACGGACTTGGAAAAGTAGCAAGCCAAAAACTTGCAATGCTTTTTAAGGGAATAGATTTTATTAAAAGTGCCGAAATGGACATCAGTTATAAATCACCAGTAAATGTAACAAACGCCGTCGAAATGGTTATGCAAAATTATGAGTTTGGACCAAAAGAAAAATTGCAAGCTTTTTATTTGGACGAAAACAACATAATACTTGGTCGCCCAATAATTAGTGAAGGTGATATATCACAAGTTGGTATTGATTATCAAACAATTATTGATTATGCTCAAAGATACGAAGCCGTAAAATTAATTATTGCCCACAATCACCCAAGCGACAGTGTTATGCCCTCAAAAGAAGATTATTTGTGCACTGCCAAATTATACAGTTTGTTAAGGGCCATGGGAACAAGACTTGTTGACCACATAATCATTAGCGAAAATAAATATTTCAGTTTTTATTACTCAAAAATATTGCCACTTATTTGTGAACAATACGAGCAAATGATGGCGCATTCTTTACATACACAAAGCCAAAAACAAAACTCTGCATAGTATTACAAATTTTTAGTACTATGCACTTTATTTTTATATACATAGTATGCACTTTTTGTGTACTATGCACCCCAAATTTACCTTTTGGTATTTTTAATAGATTTATACAAAAGCATATGCCTATTTGTTTTTTGTGCATAGTACCCAATTGTGTTTTTAGAAATAATAATTTTAACACTTTTTTAATATAATTAAAAAAAATGTCTTTTTTTGTTTTTGTTTTTTTGTCTAATATGCTACAATCATATTGTATCATAAATACATAATAAAACACAAAATACAAAAAATAGGGTTGTAGGTAAGATATGAGTAAATCAAAAATGTTTTCACGAGGTGTTTGGTGTATTGTGTGCATTATGCTGTTTTGCGCAGGAATTTCGTTTATTAATTTTGGCGCAAGCGAAAAAACAGCAAAAGCGGACGATCCTTACACAATACATTATTATGCAATATCAACAGCGGGAGAAGTTTTTGTTGGTTGGGATTCGGACAACGACAATAATATTGACGCGTTTGGTGATGTTGTGCTAGATAAAGATGCACGAACACTTGACGCTTTTACTAATGCGGGATTAGCTGCACCTTCAGTAAGCTGTTTGCCTGGTGTTTCGGTTACACCAACAATCGACCCCGAAACTACAACAACTTTGCCTACCGAGTTTGTGGGAGAACTTGTTGACCTTACATCATACATAAACGGCAATGTGGTTGATGTGCAATGTGGTTGGATGTTTGAATATCTTGTTGGTGACACAATAACTTTGCGAAGCCTTAAGAGTACAACAGGTGCAAATGCCCTGCCGGCCGACTTTATCTCAAACAACTATTCCCCAACAGCAACAAGCACACACGAGATTAACCTTTATTGTATTGTCAACCCATATATAGTTACACTTGATGCAACCGACCTTGGCAACTTTGGGTTTGAAATAGAAGATGGTGCAAATGTGCCAATACCAGAAGCAACAACGCAAATTCAGTATAAAGATGTAAAAGAAGACTTTGCTTGCCCAACCCCAAACAATACAGCAATGTGGCGTTTTGACGGATATTTTACCGAGCCAACAAGTGGAACAAGAGTAACAGACAGATATGGTAAAATGAGTGGTGGAGACATGACACAGGGCTGGACCTATAATATTCCAAAAATATATGCACATTACACTCGTGTATTTAATGTAGAATATTTTTACACCTTAAATAATAACACCTATCGCGGCGAACTTCAATTTGACGACAACAAAACTATTTATATAGATGCCCTAAACAACGCTGTTTATGCCGACACCGCATATGATGTTAATACAACTGCTGCGCTTGTGTTCCCTACCGACAAGGTTGTGGCAAATTGGTATACAAACAACACCTTTACTCAGGCAGCATCATTTCCTCTTAACAAACAAGATATTACACTTTATGCAAAAATCGCAAACAGCCAATATGACATAACTTTTAATGCAAATGGTGGTGAATTTATAAACGACCGTGGCACCACAATTACATATACCCTAGATTATGGCAAAACCCTTGGTGATGCCATAACAAAACTTACAAACGAATTAGGAAGCAATATGCCCGTTGCAACCAGACAAGGTTATGATTGCAACAACCGAAATTGGGCCGAAGAAGCAGGTAGCACAACAACCCTAAATCGTACAATTCCATTTATCACCCAAGACCGTGAAGTATTCTTAATTTGGACTGTTCGCACATACAAAATAGAATATCACACCGACGGAACATTAAGCAAAACAACAGACAACACAACATACAATTCTGATTTGTGGACTGTGGTTAGCAAAGTAACACCAGTTCGAACAGGATATAACTTTGTTGGCTGGGCGTATTCTACATCAACACAAGCTAACAGCTATACAATAGAAACAAGACCTAGCGCAAAAGAATTTGACTTTAACACAACCACATCTCTTATACTTATCCGCAACGAAACAATAGAGAGTAATCGCGAATTAATGCCAGACCACAACATTTCACTTTATGGTGTTTGGATTCAGGCATACACATTAAAATTTAACCTTAATCAAGGAGAAATTCCTAACATAGCAACAACGCCTCTTGTGTTGGGGGCGGATAAAAAAACAATTAACATCACAATAGAAAATGGCGAAACTTTGGGCCAAGCACTTATTCGTCAGGAAATAGCAGACTTCTTTACAAACACAAAATATCAACCTGTTCTTTCTAGTTGCAAATTTGTTGGTTGGTATTATTATGTTGATGGTGATTTTTCAAACAATCAAGTTGGAAATTCAACACAACTAGATGGATCTTTGTCTGCCCTTAATGTAAATGAATTAAAAAATCGCAATATTGATGTAACCAAAGATAGTACTATTGCTGCAAAATTTAGTTTTGACACCAACGCAACAACATACACCACCCCACCCGAAGAAACAGCAAATACTTTCTTTGCAATTGTTTTGATGGTTATTAGTGTTATACTTCTTGTCATGCTTATTATGTCTCACCGCAACAGTTCAAAGATAGAAATAAACGACAAAGCAATTGATGCTTATAAAGAAATTTATGGCGAGGATGCGCCACTTCCTACATTCGAATCTACTCGCCCACCATTTGAAATAGAAGATGATGCACCTGTCCAAAAACAAGAAGACAAAAAACCAAAATAAAAACAAAAGCATTTTATCTAGTTCGATAAAATGTTTTTTTATTTTGCATAAATATTAATCAAATTAAATTTTATGATTTTGCACTTATCCACATAGATTTGCACTTTAATATAATTTCTTGTATAAATCGCACGCTTTATTTGTGTGAATAATTATTTAATTTGTGTATATTTATGCATAATAATTTATAAATATTAATAGTAAATGTTTTAATTTAATCTTGAAAATAATAGTTAAAAATGCTATACTCTAATATATTATTATTTTTTGAGGGGAATATGAGCGACACAATTTGTGCAATCACCACCCCATTGGGTACTGGTGGTGTAAGTATTATTAGGTTATCTGGCCCAAACAGCAAAAGTGTTATGCAAAAGATTTTTGTGCCTTTTGGAAACATAAAAAAAATTCAGCCACGATATATGTATTTTGGAAAGGTGCAATTTGAAGATTTTTGTGATGATGCTCTTTGTGTTTATTTTGAAGGGCCAAACAGTTATACTGGCGAAGATGTACTAGAGATTAATTTGCATGGCGGATATTATTTAACAAACAAAGTTTTATCTAGGCTGCTTAATAATTTTGAAGTAAGACTTGCTAGCCCAGGCGAATTTAGTAAACGAGCTGTTATGAATGGCAAAATGGATATATCAAAGGCCGAGGGTATTATTGACATGATTAATGCCGGTTCTTTGGCCGAAGTGCGAGCAAGCAGTAATCAAATTGTAGGAAAACTAACACAAAATGTGCAAAGTATTCAAAGTATGCTAACCGACCTAATTTGTGAAGTTGATGTTGCCATCGATTATCCTGACCAAGATATTGAATATATTTCAAATGAAGACATAAAAACAGAAGTTTCCCAGATTTTACAAAAAATTAATAGTTTGCTTGACACAACAAGCACAGGTATGCAAATTAAAAGCGGCGTGAATGTAGCCCTTGTGGGTGTTCCTAATGTGGGTAAAAGTTCTCTTCTTAATGCCCTTTTAGGCTTTGACCGTGCCATTGTCACAAATATTGCAGGGACTACTCGAGATACCCTAAACGAAACTTACGAATTTAATGGCATAAAATTTAATCTTATTGACACGGCAGGATTGCATGACACAAATGACGAAATTGAAAAAATTGGTATTTCACGCACCTTAAGTGCCGTAAGTGATGCAGATGTAGTATTGCACTTAATTGATTGTTCTCAACCCTTAAAAGAACAATTTGACACAAAAATAAATAACAAAAATATAATTATTGTCGTTAATAAACAAGATTTATTAAATAAAGATATTCAAAATCAACTAAACGAATATACAAAAAATTATAATATAAATATAGATATGCAAATTAGTGCAAAAAACAAACAAAACATAGATAAATTAAAACAATTAATTTTTGATAAAACAATTAACACCGAAATGTTATCAAAAGATGTTTTAATTACAAATGTCCGCCACAAACAATTGCTTGTGTTAGCAAAAAACGAACTTAACGAAGCTTTTTCAAAAACAAACACAACATTAGACTGCATAGCACTTCTTCTTAAAGATGCTTGGCAAAATCTTGGGCAAATCACCGGCGAATATACAGACGACACAATTCTTGACAGGCTTTTTTCAAAGTTTTGTTTGGGAAAATAATTTTGTTTAGTTTTTATTATGCACAAACAAAGGAAACACAAAAATGGATTACGATTATGATATTATAGTAATAGGAGCAGGGCACGCTGGTTGTGAGGCAGCCCTAGCAGGCGCCCGAACAGGTAACCATACTCTGCTTACAACACTCAACCTAGATAGTATTGGGTTTTTGCCATGCAACCCACATGTGGGCGGAACAGCAAAAGGTCATATTGTTTTTGAGATTGATGCCCTAGGTGGTGAGATGGGGGTTAATGCGGATAAGGCAGCCATTCACAAAAGAATGTTAAACGAATCGAAGGGACCTGCCGTTCACTCTCTTCGCGCACAGATGGATAAAATAAAATATCACGAATATATGAAAAAAACTTTAGAAAAACAAAAAAATTTGGATATTTTGCAATCCGAAGTGAATAGTATTCTCACAAAAGATAATAAGGTTTGCGGCATAATAACTGAATATGGTCAACAAATTACAGCTAAATGCATAATAGTATGCACTGGTGTTTATCTAAACAGTCACATAATAACAGGCAATGTGTTTACACCATGCGGACCAAACGGTTTTCGAAATGCCACTCACCTCACCCAAAGCCTTATGGACCTTGGCTTAAAGATTTTGCGTTTTAAGACCGGAACCCCTATGCGACTTGCAGGCAAAAGCATAAACTTTGATGTTTTTGAAGCACAGCAAGGAATTGACGGTTTGCCAAATTTTAGCATGCGCACCAAAAAACGCATGAAAAATATTGCAACTTGTTATATTGGATATACCAATGCGCATACCCATGAGATTATTAGGAAAAACTTAAACCTCAGTCCACTTTATCAAGGACTTATAAAAGGTGTGGGGCCAAGATATTGCCCTTCTATCGAAGACAAAATTGTTAGATTTGCAGACAAAGAAAGACATCAATTCTTTTTGGAACCCGAGGCGGTTTCTACAAGTGAAATTTATGTTCAGGGCATTAGTACAAGTCTTCCCTATCATGTTCAGCAAAATATTGTTCACTCGATAAAAGGACTAGAAAAAACATGGATAATGCGCTATGCCTATGCAATAGAATATGATGCTATAGACAGCACACAACTCAAACCAAGCCTTGAGTGTAAATTTGTTGATGGATTGTTTTTTGCAGGACAAATAAACGGAACAAGCGGATACGAAGAGGCGGCCGGACAAGGACTTATTGCAGGAATTAATGCTCACCTCAAACTTCACAATCGCCCACCACTAATTCTTGGTCGAGACGAAGCATATATTGGTGTTTTGATTGATGACCTTGTTACAAAAGGCACAAACGAACCTTACCGAATGATGACATCACGCGCGGAATATAGATTGCACTTAAGGCAAGATAACGCAGACATGCGTCTTACTCAATATGGTTATGACGCAGGACTTGTAAGCAAAACACAATATAAGCGCTATCTCAACAAAAAACAAGCACTCGAAATGGGCGAAGAGATTTTTAAGACTTCTCTATCCCCCAACGAACGACTAAAAACTTTCTTACAAAAACATGACGAATCAATACCAAAAAGCGGAATATCTGTTCTTAATTTAATTCAAAGAAACAATTTGGATATATTTAAGGTTAATGAGGAATTTGGTTTTTTTGATGGTTTTGATAATGAAGTGTTAACCGAACTAAATATAATTGCCAAAAACTTTGGTTATATTCAAATTGAGAAAAAACAAATAGAAAAAACCAAAAAAGATGAAAACATAAAAATTCCTGCCGACTTTGATTATTCAAAGCTTGCAGGATTGCGACTAGAAGCAAGAGAAAAATTAAAAAAGATTGCACCACTTACCCTAGGACAGGCCGAACGAATTAGCGGTGTATCACCTGCTGATATTAATGTGCTTACTATTTATCTCAAACAAAAACAATACAAAGAGGTAAAAAATGGAAACGAAACAAATAATAATTGATACCTTTGCAAATAACAACCTACAAATAACCAACACTCAAGCAGAAAAACTAACTGCATATTATGCGCTTTTGATTGAGTATAACCAAAAATACAATCTTACAAACATCACCGAAGCGCATGAGGTTGCATCAAAACACTTTGCAGACAGCGCGTTAGGTAGTACTTTACTAAAACAAGGCGCGACAGTACTTGATATTGGCTGTGGAGCGGGTTTTCCAAGTATACCGCTTGCAATTTTGAGGCCAGATGCAAATTTTGTTATGATAGACAGCGTGAATAAGAAGATTAATTTTATAAATACAGTCATTCAAAAACTACACCTAAGCAACTGCAGGGCATATCACACCCGAGCACAGGAGTTTTGTATTAAACCCAACCGAGAAAACTTTGATTATGTGGTTGCTCGTGCACTTGCTCCGTTAAATATTTTATTAGAATTATGCATACCATTTATAAAACAAAACGGAACAATGCTTGCATATAAATCACAAAATTATAATAATGAAATAATAGATAGTCAAAATGCCCTAACAAAACTTTTTGCAAAAGTAGAGAAGATTAACAGTTTTAACTTGATACACATTAACAATAACGAAAAAGAAATTTTGTCTAGATGTATATTAGAAATTAAAAAACAAAAACCAACCCCTTTGGTGTACCCAAGACTTAAAAACCTTATTAAGAACAATCCTTTATAATGGGTTGTTTTTTTCTTAAATTATCATGAAGCGCGTTTCATATCGTGCAAAATTTTCACTCTAAAATGCGATGAGACAGAGTAAACAAAGTAAATGAGGGTTAGTTCATTTATTTGGCTTAAAATCAGTCTGAAAGAAGCTGTTTTTTACAGCTTTTTATATAATATCTTTTATATTATTAACAGAATTTGAACACAATTATTAACCAAAACAAAGTGAACAATACCTAACAATTATTATTATAATTAAGACAAGTAATTATATTATTTTATAAATAAATAGTATTATAGGCAGAAGTGTTGATAAAAACCTCAAAAAAGAAAGGTTTTTTATATATTTTTATTAAACAACATCACAGGTAATTGTTTATAATAAATATTAACACAAAAAACTGCATAGTACATGTATTGTTATATAGTAAAAAAGGAAATTTAATAAATAAGCAATAATGATAACAATATATAAAAACTGCATAGTACTTGGTTTTTATATTTTTATTTTCATAAAAACCTTATTGTAAAATTTTTTATAAGTATTTAACTATATAAAAATGAACTATAAAATATATTATTTGTTTGTTGCTTTGTACAATATGTAACTTTGTATTTTAATACTATGCACTTTTATTTAGTTAGCATGCTTTCATATAAATCTTTTATTCTTACCTTTTGATATAGTTTTGTTAATATATATTCCACATAATTTAATTTCTTAAAACTGCATAGTACTATGGTGATAGGCATCAATACGGTTTAGTTGATTAACCCCAGTGGGTTTTATTATAGTATTATGCAGTTTGGGGGTGTAAAAAACTATGATGATTTGATTATAATTTATTATATGTTTTTGCATTAATAAAACTGGGGGTTTTATGTATAGCACCACATTGTATTTATACGCGTGTTAAAAACTTGGGTAAAAATAGTTGCAAAAAAAACAAAAGTATGCAATAATGTACCATATCACAAAAGGAGCGGTATTATGGGGAAAATAATAGCTTTTGCCAACCAAAAGGGTGGTGTGGGAAAAACTACCACCTGTGTTAATTTGGCAACATATCTCGCGGCGTTTGGTAAAAAGGTATTACTTGTAGACCTTGACCCGCAAGGCAATGCCACCACTGGTGTTGGTGTGGATAAAACTGAAGATATAAAAACAATGTACGATTTTATTTCCGGAGAGTTAACCATACCAGAAATTATTATTGGAACAGATATTAAAGGATTGGATATAATTCCAAGTAGTGTAGACCTTGCTGGGGCAGAGGTTGATTTGGTACAAAAAGAAAACAGAGAAAAAGTATTTAGAAATGGTCTGCT
Source organism: Clostridia bacterium (assembly GCA_017454425.1). The sequence continues at coordinate 10,836 of JAFTCZ010000075.1, forward strand.
TGCAATAAAAAGCAATTATGATTATATATTAATGGATTGTCCACCTTCTCTTGGGTTAATAACAGTAAACGCATTAACTGCAACAGATACTATTGTTATTCCTATTCAATGTGAATTTTACGCGCTTGAAGGTTTAAGCCAATTAATGAACACAGTAAAACTTGTTAAGCAATATCTTAACCCAAACATTGATATTGAGGGTGTAATTCTTACCATGAAAGATAACCGAAGTAATCTTGTAAATGAAGTTGCAAAAGAGATTAAAGGGTTTTTTGGTAAAAAAGTTTATGATGTTGTTATACCACGAAATATTAGGCTTGCCGAAGCACCAAGTCATGGTTTGCCAATATATTTGTATGATAACAAAAGTAGTGGTGGTATGGCGTACCAAGAATTGACTGTCGAGTTCTTAAAACGCAACAAGGATAGTGGTCAATTAAAAAATAGACAAGATATTTATAAAGGTAATGAGGAGATATAATTATGAAGAAAGGACTAGGTAGGGGGTTGAGTTCTTTATTAAATATTTATGAGGAAGACGAACAACCTAATAAAAAACAACAAGTGAATAGTACTATCGAAGATAATAGTATGCAAAGTACTGATGATGTTTTGCAAAATGCAAAAAATCTTTTGGATAGTATAAATAAAAAAGAGCGTAGTTTTGATATTATTGATACTGACGAAACAGTTGAGAATAATAATTATATATCAAGCCGTAACTCGGTACAAGAAAAACTTAACAAAGCAAACAATCAGGGTTATTTATCAAGTGAAAGTGGTATAAAAACATTGCCTTTGTCTGTAATCGAACCAAACCCAAATCAACCACGAAAAACATTTGATCCCGAATCATTAAAAGAATTAGCTCAATCAATTCAGGTGCATGGGGTTATTCAGCCTATTGTTGTTTGCCCAAAAGGTGATGGCACATACATAATTATTGCAGGTGAGCGCAGGTACAAAGCCAGCAAACTTGCTAAAATGGACACTATTCCTGTAATTATTAAGCGCTATACCGAACAAGAAATGAAAGAGATTGCGCTTATCGAAAACTTACAGCGTGATGACCTAAACCCAATAGAAACAGCATATGCAATGAAACAGCTTGTAGATGAGTTTGGATTTACTCAAGATGCTATTGCAAAACGATTGGGTATCAGTCGTCCTAATGTAACAAACACAATTCGTCTTTTATCACTTACACCTGAGGTTATGGCACTTGTCGAGCAAGGTAAACTTGCACCAAACTCTGCAAGAGCGTTGGTAACAATTCAGGACAAAGATTTGCAAATTGAACTTGCTAAAAAGGCAATGTCTCAACAAATGACAACTCGTCAAATAGAGAAGTTGGTAAAAGAAACATTAAATCCAGAATTAAAGAAAAAGAAACCTGGTATGCAAAATATTCCAGAATTATTTGCATTAAAAGAACTTATGCAACGCTCGTTTGGCACAAAAATAAATATTATTGGTAACGATAAAAGAGGTAGAATTTATATTGACTATTATGGCCGTGATGATTTAGACAGAATTAGTGAAATATTAAACAAGCTTGACCGTAATTTTTAATAAAAAATAAAGTATAGCAATATACTTTTTTATTTATAAATAATTATTAATATACATGCTTTATTGTATAGTTTATTCAAATAATAAAAAATAAAAAGCCTTAAATAACTTAAGACTTTTTTATATTTATCTGCTATATTCTACATCAATCTTTTTTGGTTTTACAACAATTTCGCCATTATCACCATCTTTTCTGCTAAAAATTGATAGGGCAATAATTGATGATATAAAGCTCATAATTTGGTTTGTTACGATATAAATAGCAAATGCTGCAGAATATGAAAGTGTAAAGAAGACCATAATTATTGGCATAATAATTTTCATTATGCGCATAGAGTTTTGTTGTGGCATTCCTGCTTGCGCAGGTGTTTTTTGTTTCTTTAATGAAGTGCGTTGAGAATAACTTATTGATAAATATGTTATAAGAGCCGCCAAAATTGATAGTATAAAATATCCATTCCAACTTTTGTGTTCTTCTTGAATTTTGTTTGTAATTAAGTTGTATTCTTCTTGCCATTTATTATATATTGCATCTTTTTCTTCTTGGGTAAGCGTTTCGTCGTTTGACACAGTTTTGTAATAATCTCGGCTAGTTATTGCCGCTGAGGTCATGTATGATTGATAATCTGGAAAACCTGATACATATGTGTCTGGGCGCCAAATACTATCTACCCACAACCATGTGTCTTTTATTGAATTATAAAAAGTTACTTCTTTTGAAAGTATTGTTTGAATATCTTCATGATTTATAACAATTTGTTTTTGTCTTTCATAAACTTGTTCTGCCGTTGGTTCGGCCACACCTTCATTAATTAATTGATTGCGGGCATTTGCTTCTTCTGCATCTAAAAGACCTTTATAATGGTTCCAAACAACATCGGCGTCATTTTCTATACTAAACTGTGTTGAATATTCAGTGTAAAAATTGTTTTGCAAGTTTTGATATTGTTCATAAATTTTATTTTGTGCCATTCCTGTAAGCCCATAGAATAATGTAAAGAATATAAATATCGTCAAACTAAAGTTTACAAGCATACTTACACAAGAACCAACAACATTATAATTGTTCTTTTTGTATAGTTCCATTGTTTTTTGATTGAGAACTTGTTTGTTATTACCATATTGTTTTTGAAGTTTTTCAACCAAAGGTTGTATTTGTTGTTGTTTTTTGGTACTATCACGCTGAACTTTTCGCTGCCAAAAATCTAGAGGGGATAAAATTATTTTTAATACAATAGTAAATACTATGATTGACCATGCATAATTGGGGATAAAACTAAAAAGGTTAATTACGGGCGACCACATATCTGTCGTCCAGTTTGCAAGCATACTAAACATAAATTTCTCCTTAAAATGTATTTTATTATAACAAAATATAGCCAAAAAATAAAGAGTTTTGATATAAATTAATACCAAAACTCTAAAAAAACAAATATTTATATATTTTTTAATAAAAAAGAAATAAATATCTTATAAAAAATATTTAATTTTTCCTTTTAGATTATCAGGAACAGGGTCAAGACCACCACCATATTTTGGTGTACATCTTAAAATTCGTTTTGCTCCCATAATAATACCTTTTATAATACCAAAACGCTTGATTGCAATAATTGTATAAGTGGAGCATGTTGGTTGATAAATACATACATCTGGCATTATTTTTGACAGTGTTCCTTTATATATATAAATTGGTATCAAAAAAAGCCAAACTATTGGCCGTGTGATTATATAAAAAAACTTATTCATTAATAACCTTTGCTTTTTGTAATGTTTTGAAAATATTTTGCCTTAAAGTTTGATAATCTTGTGTGATAATTTCGGGATAAACAAGAATAATTAAGTTAATATTTTTTATTTTTGGCACATATTCACGCATAATATGTCTTATTTGGCGTTTTAATTTATTTCGAACAACAGCTTTTCCTACTTTGTTTCCAACAGATATACCAATTCGTGGGGTTTGTATTTTGCTGGATACAAAAAAAACACACAAATGTTGACCATAGACTTTTGTGCCGTGTTTGTAAATATATCCAAACTCTTTACGCTTTTTTAATCTATTTTTTGCATTTAACATAATTTTTATCCTTTTTGCAAAAATATATCAACATTGTGTGTTTATAAAACTCTATTATTTTGTGCGAGTAAGTTCTTTGCGACCGCGATCACGACGGCGTTTTAATACTTTGCGACCACTTGTTGTCTTCATTCTCTCACGAAAACCATGCACTTTGTTACGACGAGCTTTTTTTGGTTGATATGTTCTTTTCATGATTTAGCCTCCAGATTAATAAATGTAATATAGATACATAGTGGTATTATAAACAAAAACTTGGCTTTTGTCAAGAGAGAATACAATATTTTTGTATGTTTATATGCTGTTAATAATGTTATATATTATATATTAATAAAGCACCTATATATAGTATATAAAACAGTGTAAAAAACTATGTATTGTGGTACTATGTACATACTGTAAAAAAGTCTTAAAAGTGCCTGTTTATGCACTTTTCCACAATTTTGGTGGATAAATTGAATACAAGAATTTTGGCATTTTTTGATATAGGGTTAAGTTTTGCACATTATCCACTAAGTTACCCACAAAATTTATACAGTTTTACACTGCATATCACCCTAGTTTTCCACACCTTTTCCACATATAAAAACATGAATAGTTTTCACTCTTAATACTATTAAATAAAGGGCTTTTTGCATAGTATTAAAAGTTATCCACTTATCAACATCTATAATTAAATTAACAATAATTAAATAAATTAAAAAATAAATATATTATCAAGTAAGATGATAAAAAATAATAACTATGTTACATTTTTTGTTGGGGTAGTTGTTATTTCTAATAAATAATATAATTGTTATTTTTATAGTTTTAATATTTTGTTTATTTGTTGTTATACAACTTTTTTGTAAATAATAAATTGTTGATAAGTGTTAAGTTTTACACATTGATATAAAAATAAAAAACTTGTATTTTTACAAGATTAAAATAGAGAGAATAATTTTATTATCTTATTAGTATAAAAAAAATAAAAAGCCTAGTTTGTTTTTGGCTTTTTTATAACATTATGATTTTCTATTTTGAATTTACTTTTGATATAATATCATCAATAATCTTTTTGGTTGGTGGACTTGTTTTTACTTGTTCCATAATTTTATCACGGGCGTGAATAATTGTTGTGTGGTCGCGGTTAAATGTTTGCCCTATGGTTGCTAACGGAATTGTAAGCATTGACCACATAAGGTAAATGCAAATTTGTCGTGGTTCGACAATTTCTTTGTTTCGTTTTCTTCCCACCAAATCATCTTTTGGAATATTAAAATAATTTGATACGGTATCAATAATATCATCGGGGGTTATTGAAGCTGTCTTTTTCTTTGCTATTTCACCTTGGCTTGATAAAACTTCTTCCATTACTTCTTTTGTTGCTGCTTTCATACCATGCATAGCGGCATAAAAGTGTATTTTTTTAAGAATACCTTCCATTTCACGAATGTTTACATCAGCAAGGCGTTCGGCAAGACTATAATCAAGCCCTTGTTCATAAGAATAATCTTCTAGTTCAATCTTCTTTTGAATAATCAACAATCTTGTTTCGAAATCTGGTTTTTGAATATCTTGTATAAATCCGCTTAAAAAGCGAGAACGCAAACGCTCGGTAAGTGTTGGAATATCTTTTGGCTGACAATCACTTGTGATAATTATTTGTTTGCCAGCTTGATAAAGCTCGTTAAATATATGAAAGAATTCTTCTTGAGTTTTTTCGCGATTTGCAATAAATTGAATATCATCAATAAGCAATATATCAGCCTTGCGATATTTATCTCGAAATTCGGCCATTCCGTCTTTATTTTTAACAGCATTTACATAGTCTATCGAAAAATCTTGAATAGTGATATAAACAATATTTAAGTTTTTTGTTTTGTGGTCCCAAATATAATTTCCAATAGCATGAAGCAGGTGAGTTTTTCCAAGACCCACACCACCATAAATAAACAATGGGTTAAAGCGTTCGCCTGGTTGTTCGGCAACAGCACGGCAAGCGGCATAAATAACTTGGTTTGTTGTACCAACAACAAAGTTTTCGAATGTATACCTTGGGTTAAATGGGTTTTGTTTTGTAACTTGCTTTTCATCTAACAAACTAATATCTATACTTTCGTCTTTGCTTGGGTGTGCAAGATTATATTCTTTTATGTATTCTTCTTTTTGAGAATCTAATATCAAAACAAAACCAGACAAATTGTAATGCTTTTTTATTATTGCAACAATTTTGTCTTTATAATTTGGTCGCTCGAGTGTAGATTTTGCATATTCGCTGTGCGTAGTAAGTATTAGGTGGTCATCTTCGATATTTATTGGTTGAAGGGGAGATAACCACAAAGAATAACTTACTGAAGAAAACTCTTTGCTAAAATCATCCATACATTCGGCCCATTGCTTTTCTAGATATTCTTGCATAATTGCTCCTTATAATCTAAAAAAATGTGGAAAACATTGTGCAAAAGTGTAAAACGATATTTCCATATTCAAGAATATAGCAAAAATATAACACTTTGTCAAGAATTGTTGTTTTGAAAACTTAAAACATTATAGTTGCCAAAAATACGCTTTTTTGGTATAATAAACAATAATTTTTTATAAATAAAAAAGCGGAGGTTTTATGTATATTAACAATCTAAAATTACAAAACTTTCGCAATATAAAAAGTGCAGATATACATTTTTGCCCCAATCTTAATATTTTGGTAGGTCAAAATGGAATGGGTAAAACAAATGTGCTTGAAAGTATTTATATACTATGCATTGGTCGCAGCCCTCGTGCAGTAAAAGATAGTGAGTGCATAAATTTTGACGAAACAAGTGCGTGCATACTACTAGAGTATATTCGCAATCAAACAAAACGAAATATAAATATGACACTTCATAAAGATGCAAAAAAAATATTACTGCTTGATGGTATGCAATCAAAAAAATTAAGTGAAATTGTTGGTCATTTTGGTTGTGTTTATTTTAGTCCAAACGAGATGGGAATAATAAGTGGTGCGCCAGGGCTTAGGCGAAGATTTATGGATATTATTAACTGTCAAATAAACCCACAATATATGGACGAATTATTTAGATATCAACATGCAATAAAACAACGAAACAATTACTTAAAAAAACACAAAAATACTGAATATAATTTAGAACTAGAAAGTTGGGATACCGAGATGGCAAAATTGTGTGCAAGCATATCAAAACGCCGACAAGTTTTTGTTGAAAGATTAAATAATACAGCCAAACATATTCATAAAAATATAACCAACAATAAAGAAAGTTTGGATATAAAATATTCATCATGTTTTGAAGATGTGCATAGTATTAATTTTGATAATATGGTTGCATACTACTTACAAAAAATGAAACAAAATTTTGAAAGAGATAAGATATTAGAATATACTTCTTTTGGTTGTCAAAA
>JAFTCZ010000010.1 GCA_017454425.1 Clostridia bacterium
CAAAAACAAAGATTTGTTTTTAGAAGGTAATGATGCTTTTAAGAAAAAATTCAACAGTTTAGATGCAGACAAAAAACAACAGTTTAAGCAATATGTTAAACAAAATTATGCTCAATCTAGTGACAGCGATGATGTTGTTGCTGCACATTTAATAGAATCAAGAATTAACTAAAAAATGGGGGATAAAACCCCGTTTTTGTTTTGTAAAAAACAGTGCATTTTATTGACTAAAATATCATAATATTTTATAATATACCCCAAGGAGGAATAATATGGCAGAATTTTTGATTTGGATATGGCTTGGCATAGCAATTGCCAGCGCGGTGCTCGAGTTTGTTAGCATGCAAATGGTGTCAGTATGGTTCACAGTTGGCAGTATTGTCGCAATTATACTCTCACTTTGCGGAGTAATTTGGTGGGCACAACTTTTAACCTTTGGTATTGTGTCACTTGTTTTGTTGTTATCTTTGCGCAAGATTTGCCTAAGATATTTGTTAAAAAATGACAACGCAACTACTAATGTCGATGGCATGCTGGGCACAACCCAAAAACTTATCGAGTCAATCACTCAAGACACCGCGGGTGCGGTAAAAATTAGTGGTGTTGTATGGACAGCAGTTTGTGACGACGACAGCACTATCGAAAAAGGCGAACTTGTACAGATAGAACGAGTTGAAGGTAACAAATTAATAGTTAAAAAAATACAACAAAAAGGAGATAAATAATGAGCGTAACAGCAATTATCGTCATAGTAGCACTTTTGCTGCTTGCAATTGCAATTTTTGGCCTAAGCCTAAAGATTGTTCGTCAATCTACAGCAGTTGTTATTGAAAGATTGGGAAAATTCCACAAAGTGCTAGATACCGGAATACACTTTATTGTTCCGTTTTTTGACCGTCCTGCGGGCAACCCAATAAGCCTTAAAGAGCGTGTGGCAGATTTTGCGCCACAACCTGTTATTACAAAAGATAATGTAACAATGCAAATTGACACAGTTGTTTACTTTTCGGTAACCGACCCAAAATTGTTTACCTATGGTGTCGAGCGTCCAATGGCCGCAATCGAAAACCTTACCGCAACAACCTTGCGTAACCTTGTGGGTGAACTCGAGCTTGATGCAACACTAACAAGTCGTGATACCGTAAACACAAAAATGCGCGCAATATTAGACGAGGCAACCGACCCATGGGGAATAAAAGTTAACCGTGTGGAATTAAAGAACATTCTTCCACCAAAAGACATTCAAACCGCCATGGAAAAACAAATGCGTGCCGAGCGTGAACGCCGCGAAGCAATACTTATTGCCGAAGGTGAAAAACAATCTAACATTCTTATTGCCGAAGGTGAAAAAGAGGCAGCAGTGCTTCGTGCCGAGGCAAAACGCCTTGCGCTTATCAAAGAGGCCGAGGGTACATCTGATGCAATCAAACTGATTATTCAGGCAAAGCCCGACCAAGCATACCTTACCCTCAAGGGATATGAGGCTATGCAAAAGGTTGCAGACGGCCAAGCAACCAAGCTTATTGTGCCAACTGAGCTTGCAGGCGTAACCTCACTTCTTGCAAGCCTAAAAGAAACCTTACAACTTAAAGAAGGCGCAACCAAAAAAGACAAAAAATAAAACAAGCCCCACACGGGCTTTTTTATTTTTGCAAATTGCTTTTTGTGATTGTTTGTGATATACTAAAGTCAGAGGAAATTTATGACAAAAACACTAAAGATAACAGATTATGGTATGAGTGGTGCAGGTATTGCGCACGAGAATGGCAAGACCTTGTTTTTGCCTAATGTTTTGCTAGATGAAGAAATAATTTTAGATAATGACCAACCAATAATCAAAAAACCCAGCCCACATCGTGTAAAGCCTGTGTGCCCATATTATTTTGCTTGTGGTGGATGTAATCTTGGCTGTATGGACAAAACCGAGCAACAAAACTATAAAACCATATATGTGCGCAATTGTTTTGCAAAATATAAAATAGATTTGCCACAAAAAATAGAGTATTTTTCAAAATATCAAATGTACTATCGCAATAAAATATCTTTTGGTGTAAGGCAAGTAAACGGCAAAAATGTTATTGGCCTTTTTGAAGCAAACACCCACAACATAATAGAAATAAACGAGTGTCAAATTGTTGACAAGCGCAACAAAAAACTGCTTGAGATTTTGCGAGAATATTTGGCACTTGACGATGTTTTTGCCTTTGATGAACAAAACAACACAGGCAATATACGCAATATTGTTGTTAGGTTTTGCGAAAGCGGAATTTTACTATGTATTGTGGGGGTAAAAGAAATTCCGTTGCATTTAGATAAATTGTATGACAATTTGGTAAAAGAATTCAAAACAGTGGGTTTAAGTTTTTGCGAAAACAAAAATCTGCGCACGATTTTATCAACGGACATAACGCATTTGTATGGCGAAAAAGAAATAATAATTAACAAACAAGGTCTAAAAGTTCCTGTTAATATTGGCAGTTTTGTGCAGGTAAATGATGAGGTTAGTGCGCAGTTGTACGA
>JAFTCZ010000076.1 GCA_017454425.1 Clostridia bacterium
TATCCAAACTCTTGTGCGCGATATTCAATTTCTTGGCACAAAACATTAACATATTGTGTCATTTGGTCTTGATTTGCAACAAATGAACAAAAATCACAATAACTGCACTTACTAACACAAAAAGGGATATGGACATACAAAGACATTTCATCTTCATATGGCTTGACCCCTATTTTTTGTATATTTAATTCCATACTTTCCTCTTAATCTATCTTCAAAATTGATACAAAAGCATCACTAGGCACCTGAACACTAGCAAGTGTTCGCATACGCTTTTTGCCGGCTTTTTGTTTTTCTAAAAGTTTGCGCTTGCGCGTTACATCACCACCATAACATTTGCTTAATACATCTTTGCGGTATGCTTTTATGGTTTCTCTTGCAATTATCTTTCCGCCAATAGCCGCTTGTACCGGAATTTCAAACATTTGTCTTGGTATAACTTCTTTTAACTTTGCAGTTATTGTGCGTCCTCGCTCTACTGCCTCTACTTCGGGTACGATTAATGCCAACGCATCACATGGTTCACCTTTTAGCAAAAAGTCTAGTTTTACAAGTTTGCTAGTGCGATATTCAAACATCTCATAATCCATACTTGCATAACCGCGAGTTCGTGATTTGAGAGTATCAAAAAAGTCATAAACAATTTCGTTTAATGGAATTATATAATCTAGTCTTGCCTTATTGTTGTCTACATACTGAACATCTTGTTGTTCGCCGCGCCTTTGTTGACACAAGTCCATTATTGGTCCCAAATATTCGGGTGGTGTAAAAATATGCATCTTAACATATGGCTCTTGCATATATTTAATGGTTGTTACATCGGGCAGGTTTGATGGATTGCTTACATCTAATACTTGGCCGTTATTTAAGAATACTTTATAACTAACACTTGGTGCCGTTGTAATAATATCTAGGTTAAACTCTCTTTCTAGCCTTTCTTGTATAATCTCCATATGCAAAAGACCCAAAAAGCCACATCTAAAGCCAAAGCCCAACGCCGTTGAATTCTCTTGGGTATATTCAAGCGCACTATCACTTAACTTTAATTTTTCTAGAGCATCTTTCAATTCACCATATTTACTGCCATCTACCGGATAAATACCGCTAAACACCATTGGCTGCACTTTTTTGTACCCAGGCAACGGGGAATCTGCGGGATTATTAAAGTTTGTTATTGTATCGCCAACACTAGCATCATTTATCTTTTTGATGCTGGCAGCAATATATCCAACTTCGCCGGCACAAATTTGTTCGCATGGTATTGGTTTTGGCACAAAATAACCAACCTCGGTCACATCAAACACGCCACCTGTTTGCATAAATTTTATTTTGTCACCAACCTTAACACAGCCATCAAAAACACGCACCATACATATGGCACCCTTAAAGTTGTCATAATAACTATCAAATACCAAACACTTAAGCGGTTTGTTAATATCACCGCTTGGGGGCGGAACATCACAAATGATTGTGTCTAACACTTCGTTGATATTTATGCCGTTTTTTGCACTGATGCAAGGTGCATTCATAGCAGGTATGCCAATAATATCTTCTATTTCGCGCTTGCATTTATCTGGATCTGCACCACTTAGGTCTATTTTGTTAATAACAGGGATAATCTCTAGGTTATTCTCTAGTGCCAAATGCACATTTGCAATAGTTTGAGCTTGCACGCCTTGTGTTGCATCAACAATAAGTATTGCACCTTCACAAGCCTTAAGGCTGCGACTCACTTCATAAGTAAAGTCTACATGACCTGGGGTATCAATAAGATTGAGGATATACTCTTCGTTGTCAAAAACATATTTCATACGAGTAGGCGCAAGTTTAATTGTTATGCCGCGCTCACGCTCTAGTTCCATATTGTCAAGCAGTTGTTCAGTCATATCTCTTTTTTGCAAAGTACCCGTTGCCTCAATAAGCCTATCTGCCAAAGTGCTTTTCCCGTGGTCAATATGTGCCACTATGCAAAAATTGCGTATGTTTTTTTGTTTGTCGTTCATATTGCTCTCCTAAACGCATAATTATAGCAAAAAAATGATAAAAAAAGCAATAAAAATACTTACTTTTATAAAAAATAGCCAAAATTAGTAGTCAAAAGCATTCGCATTTGATAAAATATTATCAATAAATTGTTTGAGGTATTATATGGATATTTTCAAAAGTTGGATTGTTGAACAACCAATTGCTCACCGCGGTTTTTTTAACTATGCTGACGCCCCCGAAAACACACTTGCCGCTTTTGAGCGTGCAATAGAACACAACTATGCTATTGAACTTGATGTTCAAATAATTGCAGATGGCACACCTGTTGTTTTTCATGATAATGAATTGTCAAGGCTTACAGGCAAAGATGGATATGTGCAAAACTTAAAAATGGAAGATTTGCCAAAATATACTATTGGTTCTTCAAAACAAACTATTCCTACCCTTAAGCAAGTTCTTGAACTTGTTAATGGTCGCACCCCTATTTTGCTTGAAGTTAAAAATGGCTCTTTTAAGCCACAAGAGGATTGTGCAAAAATTTATGAAGCAATCAAAGACTATAAAGGCGAAATTGCCATTCAATCTTTTAACCCATATGCCCTAGAATGGTTTGCAAACAATGCACCAAAATATCCACGCGGTCTTCTTTCTTCTATGTGGCGAAAAAAGAACCGAGATGTAGAGCCAGATATACCATCTAGTGCTATCGTTCGTTTTGCCACTCGCCGCTTGTTATTATTTAAGAAAGCAAAACCAGATTTTCTTAACTACGAAATCCGCGATTTGCCAAATAGATTTGTGCGCCGTCACAAAAATATACCACTTCTTTCATGGGTTGCTTACAATCAAGCAGAATATACTGATGGTATGACAAAAGCCGATAATATAGTATTTCAAGACTTTGAACCAAAAATGTAAAAGCACAGTAAACCACTGTGTTTTTTGTTATTCATATAAAAGTAATTTATTTTGGACCCTCTTCAATTTTTATTTCACTTGCAATTTGATTAAACAATGCAACTAAATCACGACTTGTTTGTTCTATGATTTTTAGATTTTTCAAATAAATAATTGAAAGATTAATAGCCTTAATGTCTTCTTTTTGTTTTGCATAATATGATGCAATTTTGTCAGTAGTCCAATCTTGCATAAAGTTTGGTAAAAACTTTCTTTCTGTTGGCATAGTGGCTTTATATTTAATTTTTCTTAAAACATCAATTACATCATCTAAAGTCTTTATATCTTTCATTTTTTTTCTCTCCCTTAATATACTATAAAAAATATATTCTTACTTTTGTAAGAAGTCAAGTATTTTTCTTACAAATGTGAGAAAATACTAATATGGAAAATAAATTTAAGGAAAATCTTAAATATTTAAGAGAAAGCAACCATTTGGGCCAAGTTGAACTTGCGGCAAAAATTGGTGTAAGCAAAGGTGTTATTAGTTTGTGGGAA
>JAFTCZ010000077.1 GCA_017454425.1 Clostridia bacterium
TGGCAAGTATGTCATCAAGTTCGTTGCCTTCTGCATCACCATAACTAAATGATGTTGCCCCAGACATTGCAAAATAATAGATTGTGGCGCTTGCTATGCTTGCATCAATTGTTTTATTGCCGCCCTCATAGCAATATGGCACCAAATATGTTCCCCAATCACCTATGATTGTTGGGCTAATTGTTATTGGTCGTTTGTTGATTTGGAATATATAACTAACAACAAATTTTGTGCTGTCACTTGGTTTTTCTGTTATGCTCCAACCAGCGCCAATATCTTGCATTGAATATTTGTGGTTTGCGTCTGTACTAAGTTCAAATTGTGCTTTGTAATAGCCGGCATTTAGTGGAGAGCCAACAAGTGGACTAAACTCGCCTGCTGCACTTGTGGCACAATATTGATATGATGTTGAACCCCAGTTGCCAACCTGACCATAATTGATGTTTGAAATTGTCATGGTTATTGGGTGGTTATAACGATAAATCAATGGGCCACGGCCATTATCATTGTCACTTAAATGATATTCTACATTATAAATTTCAATATTGTTTCTATTTACAATTAATTTGGCGTTAACGACAACTGGATTATAGTTTTGTCTACCGTAATAATATCTAAGTGGCACCGTATAACCCGTTTCGTTGGCATTAGATATGTCTTGCGCTTGGTCAACTGGCTCAATGTATGTATAGTCATAGCCATATTGCTCGTATTCTCTCCATACATCACTCGTAAGGGCATTTTGTGTTGCTTCAACAAAATTTGTTTTTTGGTATGTTTCGTATAGCGTTACTGGAGAATTTGCGTTGTATGTTTGTGGATTAATTTCAAAATTGATTGCGTTTATTGCTGTTTGCACCTCTGTTGGTGTGTCAATTTTTGAAATGTGATAATATAATGTGAAATAATTAATAGGTTGTCCATTGATTGTTACTGGACTTGAATACCCCGAAATGTTGCTTTTTAACGCAAAATTAATGCTGTATGCGTCATCAAATCCATTGGCATAATGATTGTAACCATTATCTACAATCTCAAAAAGTTGTTTTTCTTTTGCAGACATAGAGATTGTTATTGTCGTACGCTCTGGGTCATAATCAAAATCAGGGATTGTAAGGTCATTAGTGCCATCGTTGTATGTTGTTGTTTTTGTTGCGCCTGTTATTGACACTGGTTGCATCTCGTATGCAACAACACGCCACTCGCCTACAGTTGCTTGGGCATAATAAGAACCCGCTTCTTCTTTTAATGCATAGTTGCTTGCATATTCGCTTGTTAACTCAATGTCAACTGTGCTGCTGCCAAAATAGTTTAATGTTAGGGCATTTGCATTAACAAGGCTTACCATATCTGCCTTTACATCATTGTCATCTGTGCCATAAATAAGTGACATTTGTGCAGGCACCATTTGTGTTTGACCATTTACCACTTCCCAATCAAACACAACTTCACCATTGTTTGCAAATGTTGGCATATTTAACACTTTTGGCGCAATTAACCAATAAGCAAAGATGTTGCCAACTGCATAACCATCAGCAGAAGTAACAATTTCGTAGTTTTGTGTGGGCGCAATTTCTAAATAATATGACATCATGTTGCCATCTGTATCACGCAAAACATTTGTTGCTGTTGGTGTGTAATTGTCAGATGTGCTTAAAAGGTTGAGTTTGCCACTTGCAATCATGCTTGACAAAGATTCACCCTCTTGTGGCATAAGAGCATCAAGTTTTGATGTGATGATGTTTTGCTCTTGCCCGTTGTAAGTAAGTGTTAGGTCAACATTGCCAAAATCAGGCACAATAAGTTTTGCTTTGTTGACCACAACTGCAATTTGTTGTGCCGAAAAGTTTTGACCTGAAATGCTGACATAATAATTGCCCGCTGGCACAACACCGTTTTGCTTGGCGTTATTAATATTTGATAAGTCAATGGTGACATCATTTTGTGATATTGTGAAAGTTTCGCCATTTGTTTTGTGTGCCGTGATTAAAAACTCAACATCATCTAAATTGATGTCATCACCATAAGTAAATTCAAATTGTGAATTTTGAAAATTTGGGTTTTGTGTTGATATCTCAACATAAGATATGTTTTGCCCATCATCGCTGCCATTGTTGTTTGGTTCTTCACCACAAGCACCAAGCAACAATACACCCGGAAAGACCAAACATAATGCCAATATGCATAAAAAGTTTTTTATTTTTGTCATATATATCCCCTCAAAAATTGTAGTACAACTAGTTATTTTCTAGTATAGCATAAAATTTTTGTTTTTACCAAACAAAAAGCATGGGTTTTGTTATATTTTTATTATGTTTCAAAACAAAATAAAAATTAGGTCTAAACCCAATTTTGTACATCATAAGTCATAAGAAGTGAGCCACCAAAAAGTTTTTTTGTGACCTTAAAGCCAAGTTTGCTATAAAATTTGTAACCATCTGTTTTGTTGTTTTTGGTAACAAGGTAAAGAAATTTTTTGCCCTTGTCGTGCGCATTTTTCATTGCCGTATGCATAAGATTTGTGCCTATCTTTTTGCCTTGATGCCCATCGGCAATATTGATATGAAAAGCATATCCGCCCAAACTATCCCAGTGTTTGTTTGTGTTAATGCAAGCCCTAAAAAACACTGACCAAACCCATGACACTTTTGCAATTTTGCGGGCGTATTCTTTGCGATTTTTTTCAATATATTGCTCGAGATTGGTGCTGCCAACAATATATCCGCACACCACCCCATCATCTACCGCAACAATAACATTGTCGGGCTCGTAGTCTAGATAATAATCAATAAACATATAACAAACGCACTCTAGTTTGCCTTTGTTTTTGCCGTGATATGTTGCTTGACTTTTGCAAATATCACGCAAAATTTCCCTATCCTCGGGCTTGTATTTTCGATACTCTACCATACACCCACCTCGCTGACTATAATAATTAAGTATATCAATAAAAATATAAAATTAATAGCAATTTGCGCAACTTTTGAAACAAAAAAGCCCCTTTAATAGGACTTTTTGTAAATTTTAA
>JAFTCZ010000078.1 GCA_017454425.1 Clostridia bacterium
ATTTATTCATAATAATGAATATTTATTGTTCCAGCGGAATGTTTGGTAGTGCCGGAATATTTAATGGACTGCAATTTCCGTCTTTTAGCATAAAATATGCAAGGCTTCCTATCATTGCGGCATTATCTGTGCAATATTCAAATTTTGGAAAAAGCACTTTTATGCCGTGTTTTTGCCCTTCTTGGGTTAACATTTCGCGCAAATATGAGTTTGCAGATACTCCACCAGCAACGCAAACGGTATTTAAGTTGTTTTTTATGCATGCTTGAATTGTTTTTTGAACAACCATGCTAACTGCCTCGTGCTGAAATGACGCACAAACTTGCGCAACATCAATTGCGTTGCCTTTGGCTGTTTGATTGTGTACATAATTAATAACGGCGGTTTTCAATCCACTAAAACTAAAATCGGGGCTGTCTTTTAATGATGAATGATGAACAAATTGCAATTCGGGCTTTATTCCTTTTGCAATTTTGTCTATTTTGGGGCCACCTGGATAGCCAAGACCCACAACACGCGCAACTTTGTCAAAGCTCTCGCCTATTGCATCATCAATTGTTGTGCCAAAAAGTGTCATTTTTGTATAATCATCTACGCGAACTACTGCTGTATGTCCTCCACTAACTATCAAACAGCCAAAAGGTGGTTTGAGGTCTTTGTATGTGATATAGTTTGCGCATATATGCCCCTTTATGTGATTGCAAGCAATAAGAGGCAAATCTAGTGCATATGCCAAGGCTTTTGCTGTTGTTAATCCCACAAGCAAAGACCCCACAAGCCCAGCCCCTTGCGTAACACCTATGGCATCAATATCCCCAAAGCCCAGTTTTGCATCATCTAGGGCTTTTTGCACAAGTGGCAAAATTGCCAAAATGTGGTTTCGGCTGGCAATTTCGGGCACTACGCCGCCAAAGCGTGTATGAATATCTACTTGTGACGAAAGCACATTTGATAGTACTTTTCGCCCGTTTTCGACTATGGCCACGCCCGTATCGTCACAACTAGATTCAATAGCAAGAATGCGTACAACCGCTTTTGTACGCAAAATGTTCATTTTGTCACGCATTCTTTCTATATATGACATATTGTTTTTTTCCTTTTGCTATTCACTAATTTTTGATTGTCTTAAGTATTCGTTGATAAAATCTTGAATATCTCCGTCCATCACACGGTCAATATCACTTGTCTCATAATCCGTGCGGTGGTCTTTGCACATTGTGTATGGGCAAAATACATAACTGCGAATTTGGCTGCCCCATTCAATTTTTTTAAGTTTGCCCTGAATAGACTTTGTGTCTTGTTGGCGTTTTTGCTCTTCAAGTTCGGCAAGTTTTGATTTTAGCACATTAAGTGCATTTTGTTTGTTTTGTATTTGGCTGCGCTCGTTTTGGCAAGTAACAATAATGCCTGTTGGCAAATGCTTGATGCGAACAGCACTATCTGTTGTGTTTACACCTTGTCCACCATGTCCACCGGCGTGAAAAGTGTCTATGCGGATATCGCTTTCGGGAATTTGGATATCAATATCATTATCAATTTCGGGCATGACTTCGACTGACGCAAAACTTGTATGCCTGCGCGCATTGCTGTCAAACGGAGATATGCGCACAAGACGATGCACTCCTTTTTCGGCCTTAAGATAGCCATAAGCATAATCACCTTCTATCATAAGTGTTACACTTTTTATACCCGCCTCGTCACCATCTTGACGATCTAACACACTGACATCAAAATTTTGTTTTTCACAATATCTTAAGTACATGCGCTCTAGCATCATTGCCCAATCGCACGCTTCGGTGCCACCCGCCCCCGCCTGAATTGTAAATATTGCATTGTGCTTGTCATACTTTTCATTAAGCAAGGCAAGAAGGCGCATATCTTCTATTTTTGCAATTAATTTGGTTAGTTCGGCAGACAGGTCTTGCAATATATCATTATCATCTTCGCCACATTCATCAAACAAACTTTTTATGTTTTCAAACTGTGTGCAAAGTGATTTTATTTTGTCCATTGTTTTATCCAAAAAATTGATACGCTTGCCAACAACCTGAACATTGTGCTGGTCGTTGTAAAAATCGGGCTGGGTTTGTTGAGCTAATAGTTCTTCTTTTTCTTTTATCAAAGTTTGCATATCAAAAACCGCCTGGATATCACCAAGCGTTTTTTGTATTTCTTGCAATTTAACTTTTATTTCAAAATAATCCATAATTCCTCTTAAGATATTGGTTTATTTATCTTTACCACAGCAGTTTTTGTATTTTTTGCCACTTCCACAAGGGCAAGGGTCATTGCGACCAACTTCTTTGTCATTTCTTATTGGTTGTTTTGACTGTCCGCTTGCTTTTGCGCCCTCTTGTGCTGCAACAAATTCTTGGCGCTTGCGATTAACTTGCTCGATCATAGCGCGAAAAGCATCTACATTCATGTTTAGCATAACCGAACTTGTCTCTCCGCGAATGCGAGCAACCATACCATCAAACATATTAAAACCAATCTTTTTGTATGCAACAATTGGGTCTTGACGACCATAAGCCAAAGTACCCACATCTCGCCTTAAATCTGACAGGGCATCAATGTGTTGCATCCATGCATGGTCAACAACACTAAGTAGTACCGAACGCTCGATATCAGCAAACACAAGGCCCAACTCTTCGATTTGCTGCTTTTTCTCATCATATCTTGCAACAACATCATTTAATATTTTATCGCGCAATTCTTCATAGACAATGTCTTCGCACATTTCTTCTGTTACAAAATTTGTGCCTTTTTTGTATAACTTATCCTCAAGATTGAGGTTTATGCTTTGGATATCCCAATCTACGCTTGGCTTGTCAATATCTACGCTACTAAGCAATGCATCATCAACAAGGTCTGGGAACATCTCAACAATTTGTGCATGCACATCTTCGCCGTCAAGAATAGAATTTCGTTGACCATAAATGATTGTGCGTTGTTTGTTAATGACATCATCATACTCAAGCAAATATCTACGGCTGGCATAATGTGCAGCTTCGACTTTCTTTTGCGCGTTTTCGATCATATGTGTAAGCATTTTGCTGCGAAGTGGTGTGTCATCATCAACTTTCATAAAATTGGTGATGTTTTTAAGGCGGTCACCAGCAAACACTCGCACCAAATCATCTTCGAATGAGATATAAAACACACTGCGACCTGGGTCACCCTGACGACCAGCACGACCACGCAACTGGTTGTCAATTCGGCGTGATTCGTGGCGCTCGGTACCAATAATAAGTAAGCCACCAACTTCCAAAACTTTTTGCTTTTCTTCTTCGGTGTCTTTGGTGTATTTTTCAAGCAAACGCTCGTATTCTTCTTTGGCTTTTTTGGTGTCTTCGCTGTCCGGTGTTAATAACGAACTTGCCACCTCAATTTGCCCATGAGTATATCCCAGCCTATTCATCTCGGCCTTTGCAAGATATTGTGCGTTACCACCAAGCAAAATGTCTGTTCCACGACCGGCCATGTTTGTTGCAATAGTAACCATGCCATATCGTCCTGCTTGGGCAACAATTTCACTTTCTTGGGCGTGGTTTTTTGCGTTTAAGACCTTGTGCGGAATTTTAAGGTCCTTAAGCATGTTTGAAATTTGCTCGGACTTTTCGATTGTTATTGTACCAACAAGAACAGGTTGACCTGTTTCGTGGGCTTCGGCAACACGATTGACAACGGCACGCAATTTACCCTCGATTGCAGGATAAATAATATCTGGCTCGTCAATACGCTTGTTTGGCAAGTTTGGCGGAATGGTAACAACATCAAGGTTGTAAATTTTGTTAAATTCGCCTTCCTCGGTTTTTGCAGTACCAGTCATACCACTAATTTTTGAATATAGCCTAAAGAAGTTTTGAAGTGTGATTGTTGCAACTGTCAAGTTTTCGTCTTTTATTGCAACACCTTCTTTTGCTTCTATTGCCTGGTGCAAACCATTGCTGTAACGCCTGCCTTCCATAATACGGCCGGTAAACTCGTCAACAATAAGCACTTGCCCGTCATGGACAACATAGTTGCTATCTAGTTTGAATAAAACATTGGCTTGCAAAGCGTTTAAGATGTATTGGTTTAGTTCTACGCACTTTAGGTCACTTAATGACTCGACGCCAAAAAATTCTTCGGCCTTTAATGTGCCTTGTTCGGTAAGGTGAACCCTGCGGTGTTCTTCGTCAACCGAATAATCTTCATCACGGCGCAATTTTTTGAAGAATTTTTGCGCTTTAATGTACATGTCACTACTCTTAAAGCCTTTTCCGCTTATGATAAGTGGTGTGCGGGCTTCGTCAATAAGAATGCTATCTACCTCGTCGATGATAGCAAAGTTATATCCCCTGCATCGGCGGTCAGCAGCACGAGTAACCATGTTGTCACGAAGATAGTCAAAACCAAGTTCGTTGTTTGTGCAATATGTTATGTCGCAATCATAAACAGCCTTTTTTTGTTGTGGTGTCATGTTTGATAAAGAGCACCCAACAGTCAAACCCAAAAAGCGGTGAACTTTTCCCATCCACTCGGCATCACGGCTGGCAAGATATTCGTTAACTGTGACAATATGCACGCCCTTGCCACTAAGGGCATTTAAGTATGCAGGAAGCGTACTAACCAAAGTTTTACCTTCACCTGTACGCATTTCGGCAACACGGCCCTGATGCAAAACAATTCCACCAATAATCTGCACCCTAAAGTGGCGCATGCCTAGTACCCTAACACTAGCCTCACGAACAACAGCAAATGCATCATACAAAATGTCATCTAGAGTTTCGCCATTTTGCAATCTGTCTTTTAATACTTGTGTTTGTGCCTGCAATGTGGCATTATCCATGGCCTGATATTTTGGCTCGAGAGCCTCGACCATATCACACATTTTGTTTAATTTTTTGAGGCTGCGCTTGTTGTCAGACTCAAAAATGCTAAATAGTCCCATCATAATCTCCTAAAATAAAAACAATTTAGTGCATTATACAACAATTCAAAAAAAAATAAAAGCATAATTGCTTATTTTTTGTTATTTTATTTGGTTTCGGCATTTTTTTCGGTGCGCAACTTTGACATTGCATACGCAAAAGTTAATACATACACATGCGCTGCCCCTGCCTTAAATAGTACATCAGCACACACATTTGCTGTTGCACCCGTTGTCATAACATCATCAATTAACAACACATTTTTGCCTTTTATTAGGTGTTTGTTGTTTGCAACAATACTGCCATTTAGGTTGTTTTGCCTATCGTCATAACCTAGACCCACTTGATCATGCGTGTCATGAATTTTTAATAAAACTTTATCGCTTAGGGGTTTTGAAATGGTTTTTGAAATAACTTTTGCAAGCAACAAAGACTGGTTGTACCCCCGTGTTTTTAGACGCTTTTTTGAAATTGGTACAGGCAAAACAATATCACAATCCCAATCTAAACTTTGATATTTGTTGGCCATTAGTTTTGACATAGTGCCAGCAAAATATGTTTTGCCGCCAAATTTTAGCCCATAAATTAACTTTTGTGCTTCACCCTCATAACTGCAAACGCATCTTGCTGCATCAAAAACTCGCTTTTTGTCCATACAATCTAAACAAAAACTACCATCACCAACAAGTTTTGCGCCACAGCGTTTGCATGAGTTATTTTCGTCAATAAAGTTGATATTTTTAAGACAGTTTTGGCAAATTTCGACTTCCAAAACGCTTGGCAAATCTCTGCCACAGCAAATACACTTTATGTTTGACGGAAACAAAAGCTGCGATAATGCGAAAGAAGTATTCGCAAAAAATGTTTTTAATATATTTTTTCTCTTTTTTGAAACATCTGTTAATTCTTGATTTGAATTAAGTTTAATTTTGTGTTTGAGCATCTAACAACTTCTCCGCTTTTTCATTTTGCTGGACCAAAAAGATTGACAATGCACTATATCTTGTGGCTGTGTAATCGTTGTTTACCATCATTTTTAAGTGAAAATATTGCCCCACAAGCACAACCATCTTTTTTGCACGAGTAACGCCTGTGTACAAAAGATTTCGTGTAAGAATGCTGCTTGCACCACCAATAATTGGCATAATAACAACATCAAATTCACTTCCTTGTGACTTATGTATTGTTATTGCATAACTTAATGAAAGTTGCGGCAAATCTGTTTTTTGATAGGTTGCAATGCGACCATCTTCAAAGGTTACTTCGACGGCACCCGCCTCGGTTATGTTTGTAATTGTGCCAATGTCACCATTAAATACTGCTTCGCCATGCTCAACTCGAACCCCGTCAAAACGCTTCCATTCGAGGTTGTAGTTGTTTTGCGTTTGCATAACTTTGTCACCTAGCCTAAAAGTAACATCACCCACAACCACATCATGATATTGAGGATTGCGTGGGTTTATGATGTTTTGAATTTGAGCATTAATGTTATCAACCCCACAAATTCCGGCCTTAAGTGGCGCCAAAACTTGTATTTTTTGCGGCTCGATGTTCAAAAATCTTGGAATACGCACAGCCTGCAAATCAAGAATTCGGCGCAACACTGCACTTGGGTCGGCGCACTTTTCGAAAAAGAAATCTTTGCTAGAATTGTCAATTTTGGGCATTTGCCCATTGTTGATGGCATGAGCATTAACAATTATTAAACTTTTGTCCGCCTGACGATAAATTTTTGTAAGCGAAACAACCGGAATAACCCCCGAACTAATAATATCGGCAAGAACATTGCCCGCCCCCACACTTGGCAACTGGTTTTTGTCGCCCACAAGTATAAGACGAGCATTTGGGCGAAGTGCCGAAATAAGGCTGTGCATTAATTGAACATCAACCATAGATACCTCATCAACAATCACAACATCACTAGGCAAAGGATTGCGTTCGTTGTAAACAAATCTTTCGTGATTGTTTTCCATTCGTCCTGCACCAAAATCAAGCATCAACGCCCTATGAATTGTGCTTGCGTCTGCGCCACAACTTTCGCTCATGCGTTTTGCAGCACGCCCTGTTGGGGCAAGCAAACTAACAACTTGCCTGTGGTTTTTAAGAATATTAAGAATACACTTTATGATTGTTGTTTTTCCTGTACCTGGGCCTCCTGTAATAACCGAAACACCATTATTGATGGCAGAAATGACGGCCTTTTTTTGGTCGTCGTGCAATTCGACATCATTAATTTGTTCAAAATGCTCAATTTCGTCATCTAGGTCGAGTGTTGGCAGCAAATTTGATGACAAAACAAGCAATTTGTTGGCTATGTGTTGCTCGAGTAAATAAAACTGCAAAAGCATGATGCATTCACAATCATTTATCACAAGTTCTTTTATAAAGCCCTCGAATACAAGACTTTTTATCACATTATTCAAAAGTTCTTGATATTCATCAAAATCAATTTCTAATAGTTTTGACAAATCTTCAATTAATTCGGCTTTTGGCAAATATGTGTTGCCATTTTTTTCGCTGCTTTCACCCAAAACATAAACAAGACCTGCCCTAATCCTAAATTCGCTGTTTGTTTGAATACCCAAACTCATCGCAATTTTGTCAGCAGACTTAAAGCCCACACCACGAATATCCTCTACCAATTTGTAAGGGTTTTTTTGTATAATATCTTTTGCATTATCGCCATATGTATTAAAAATTTTAACTGCCATATTAACCGATATGTTGTATTGTTGCAAAAACATCACTGTATCTTGCATACGCCTAAGGTTGATAAAAGCATGATGAATGTCTGCTGCTTTTTTTGTGCTTACGCCCGAAACTTGAGTAAGTTTTAATGGGTTAAACTCGATGACATCAAGCGTATCTTTGCCAAATGCAGCTACGATTTTTTTTGCAGTTATTTCACCAATACCAGATATTAGGCCACTTGAAAGATATTTTTGAATTGCCTCGGTAGAAGTTGGTTCTTCTATCTCAAAACTATCAACACCAAATTGTTCGCCCCACTTATTGTTGGACATAAAATGCCCTTGTGCAATTATTGTTTGCCCCTCAAACAAAGAAGGAATTTTGCCCACTATGGTAATTTTTTCGCCATTGCAGTCAATTTTTGCAACAGTATAACCATTTTCTTTGTTTTGAAAAATGATACTTTCGACATTACCTTTTATGACCATAATTCCCTCTTTTTTTTAATTATCTAAAGCTTTTTCTAGACGCTCGAGTATTTTTTCTTTTCCTATTTTTTTATCGCTGGACACATACAAAACATCTTGTGTACCTACACCAAAAGTATTGGCTATTGTTTGTATGTTTTTGTACAATTCGCTTTTTCCTATCTTGTCAATTTTGGTTGCTATAATGCAAAATGGTATGCCATAAACATACAAATAATTTACCATTTGCATATCAAGTGGAGATGGCTGATGCCTAACATCAACCAAAACACAAGCAAGTTTTAATGATTTTGTATTTTGCAAATAGCCACCAATAAGTGACTGCCACTCTTTTTGAGTTGTTTTGCTGGCTTGTGCAAAACCATATCCCGGCAAATCGACAAGATAAAACTGCCCATTTATCTTAAAAAAGTTGATAAGTCTTGTGCGCCCGGGGGTACTACTTGTTTTGGCAAGATTGTTTCGATTTGTGATAAAATTTATGAGAGAAGACTTGCCTACATTACTTCTTCCTACAAAAGTAATTTGTGGCAAGTCATCAAAACAAGATAGATTGTTGGCGTTGTTGACACTAGTCACAAACTCTGCACTTTTGACAATCATATACTACTCCTTATCTTTTTTGTTTTGCGCTTTTTTGGCCTCAATCTCATCTAAATCGCGTTTTACAAACTTCATAAGTTCGGTTGGTTCTTTTAATGCAGGCATTAATGCAAAATCAAACACTTCACCAATATCACCAACCAACTTGATATCAAGCTTGTCTTTTACTTCTTTTGGCAAATCATCTAGGTTGTGTTCGTTTTGTTTTGGCAAAATAACAGTTGTCATTCCTGCCCTGGCCGCCCCCATAAGTTTGTCACGCACACCACCTATGCCCAATACTCGGCCATGAAGTGATACCTCACCAGTCATGGCAAGTTTTGGCATAACAGGGCGGTTTGTAAGAGCACTTGCAATACCAAGTGCTGTTGCAACACCCGCACTTGGTCCTTCTACACCATAAGGAAGATGTGGATAGTGAATGTGCAAGGTTGTTTTGCGGAAGGTGTATGGGTCGATGCCAAGTTTGTCGGCCATGCTTTGCACCAAAGTATAAGCCGCGCGTGCTGACTCTTGAGACACCTTGCCCATTTGGCCTGTTAGCACAATTTTGTTTTCACCATAAACCGCGTTAACCTCGATAAGCAATGTGCTTCCGCCTGAATAATCGACGCCAAGGCCAACTACTTCACCAACATTTCCACCGTCAAAATAGGTGTCTTTTACAACATAATCGTTGCCAAGATAGTCTTTTAGATTGCTTGTGTTAACATCCTTAAATTTTTTACCGTCAACTTTGCGCATTGCATATTTGCGACAAATTGATGCAATTTTGCGCTCGAGCCCACGAACACCTGCTTCCATTGTATAGTCTTCGATTATTTTCATCAACAACTCATCATCAAAAGGAACAGTGCCTTCTTTTAGTCCCGCAAGTTTTTCTTGCTTTGCAATAAGATGACGCTTCGCAATTTCAATTTTTTCTAGCGGCGTATAACCACTAACTTCAATTATTTCCATACGGTCTAGCAACGGACGAGGAATTGTACGCAAAGTATTTGCGGTAAGAATAAACATAACCTTTGATAAGTCATAAGGAATTTCGAGGAAGTTATCCTTAAAGTGATTGTTTTGAGCAGGGTCCAAAACTTCAAGCAAAGCACTTGCTGGGTCACCATGAATATCTTGTGTAAGTTTGTCAATCTCGTCAAGCAAGAATACAGGGTTTATGGTGCCCGCTTGTTTCATTCCTTCAATAATGCGGCCAGCCATTGCACCAACATATGTGCGGCGGTGACCACGAATAACACTTTCGTCATTTACACCACCCAGTGATACTTGCACAAATTTGCGACCCATTGCTTTTGCAATAGATTCGGCAATAGATGTCTTACCTACACCTGGCGCACCAACCATACAAATAATTTGGGCGTTTACATTTTTTGTTAATGAGATGACAGACAATGTTTCAAGAATTCGGTCTTTTACTTTGTCCAGGGCATAGTGATCGTCATCTAATATTTTGCGCGCTTCTTTTATATCTAGCTTGTCTTCGGTTTGCTGTTTCCATGGCAAAGCAATAACGGTATCCAAAAAGTTGCGAATGTACCCAAACTCGGGTGAACCAAAAGGCAATTTTGCAAGACGATTTACTTCTTTTAATACTTTGTCTTCTGATTCTTTTGGCAAGCCTAGCGCCTTAACTTTTTTGCGGTACTCTTCTATCTCGTCTACATCACCATTAAGTTCTTGATTAATAACATTAAGTTGTTCGCGCAAATAAATCTCTTTTTGAGTTTTTGACAAATTTTCGTTTACTTTGTCTTCAATTGATTTGCGTACTGCCAAAACATCTTTTAGGCCCTTTGTCATGCCTGTTTCAATCTCAAGACGCTCTTCGACATTTTGAGTTGCAAGCAACATTTGTTGAGTTTTGATATCATCTTTTGCAAACAAGTGAATAAGTGCATCAGAAAATTTTGCTGGATTGTTTTCCATATTCAGCAATTGATTTTCAAGCATAGGAGGCAAAAATCTTGCCTTATAATTAATTTTTTTGAGTTCTTCTTTTATGGTATTCATTTTTTGATATGCCACAACAGTATTTGCGTTAATATCGGGCAATTCTTTTGCATACAACACAAATTCGGGCACTAAAGATTCGATTTTTTCAATAAATACCCTGCTTTCGCCAAACAAAATAACCTTTGTATGCTCGCCTTCGACAACAAATTTTTTGATAGAACACAAACAGCCTACCTCGCAAAAATCGTTGATAGTAGGCTCGGGCATGGCATCTTTGCTTGACACCAAAACAACATTTTCGTTGCGTTCGTAGGCAATTTTGATGTTGCTGAGTTCGTCTGGGTTGACAATGTCACATGTAATATTAACATTTGGCACTGCAACAATGTTTGTCAAAAAGACACCTGTATATTTTTTGCTGCCTTCGTATTTGGCAGTGTTTTCTTGATTGTTTTCGTTTTGCATATGCTATATTGTCTCCTCATAGTGAATAATACCCGTCTAGTATATAACAAAACACTAAAAAAATCAAGAAAAAATACAAAAAGGCTTAAAAAATCACCTTTTTTAGAACATTTTTACAAATACCGACATTGTTATTCAACCGTAACTGACTTTGCCAAATTGCGAGGCTTGTCAACATTAAGATTTTTTGCCTTTGCAACAGCAAGCGCAAGACGCTGAAAAAAAGATGTGGCAACAAAGGGGGATAAAATTTCTTTTTTATTTGGTAAGTGCACACAATATTCGACATCAACCTTTGTGTCAAGGGTGGTTAATAATATAACCTTTGCCCCACGACTTCGTATCTCGTGAATGTTACTAATAACTTTATTTGCAATTGCACTTTGTGTCATAATAACAATTGCGTATGTATCACGCCCAAAAAGAGCAAGACTGCCGTGCTTTAATTCTCCTAGGGGCATACTTTCGCAATGAATATAACTAATTTCTTTTATCTTTAACGCGCCTTCTTGGGCTGTTATAAAATCTAATCCACGCCCCAAAATGTACAAATGCTCAAGCCCAAACACTTGTTTTGAAATTTTCTCAACAAAAGCATCAATTTTTAGGTTGTTTAGGCTGTCGGCAACTTGCAGCAAATCTTTGTAATCATAGTCTATTTTCGCGCCAAAGACTTCGCAAAATCTTTTTGAAAGCATAAAAGCAGCACATAGTTGCGCCATATAGGCTTTTGTGCTTGCCACAGCCCTCTCGGGTCCCGCACTTGTTGGTATGACAAAGTCAACCAAAGAAACAATTCGTGATGTTGGCACATTTGTTATGCCAAAACTAGGGGCTTTTGTCTTTTGCACCATTTCGGCACACGACAAAGTGTCTGCTGTTTCTCCACTTTGTGAAATAAAAATACACAAAGTGCTTTTGTCAACAGCAAAATTACGATATCTAAACTCGCTTGCATAATCTATCACACATTGCATCTTGCAATAATGTTCAAGCAAAGCACCCAAAACTTTGCCAGCATGCAAGGCAGTACCACAGGCACAAATCACAACTTTTGATGCACTGCAAATTATGCTGTCATCAATACCCTCGAGTACTCGTTGTACCGTCAAGGTTTTGACAGTATTGACAATGGCTTGTCCACTCTCGTGAATTTCTTTGTCCATAAAAGAATCAAACGGGTATACATTATCACTATCACATTGATTGCACAAAGAAATTGCTGTTAATGTTTGTAAGTTAAAATCTTTGTCAAAACATTCAAAGTCATCTTTTGACAAAACAGCAATATTATCATCGGGCATTTTGTATATATCCCCGCCACAACATAAACCCAAAGCGTCGCTTGCTATCATACAACCGGTTTTGGTTTTTGCTATCATTAATGGACTAAAGCGCGCGGTAGCAAACATGAGGTTGACATCTTTTATTAGTATGCACAAAGCAAAACTTCCTTTAAGCTGTTGTATAGTATCACGAATAGCAATTAATATGTTTTGTTTTGTATATTCTTGACCCTTTAATTTTTGAAAAATAAGATTTGGGATAACTTCGGTATCTGTGCAGGATTCAAATTGAACTTTTTTTGCTAGTAACTCATCTTTTAGTTGTGAATAGTTTTCTATTATGCCATTGTGAACAACAGCAATTTGCCCCGTCATATCAATATGTGGGTGTGCATTTGAAATACTTACTCTTCCGTGTGTCGCCCAGCGTGTATGCCCTATCATAATACTCGAATTTGTCACACAAGTATGCATAATTTTTGCTAACTTATTAACACCACCAATTATGCGTTTTCGTTGCAATCCATTGCCGTCAATATAGGCAATGCCCGCACTATCATAACCGCGATATTCTAGTTTTGACAAAGCATCAACAACAATATTTTGTGCTATTTGATAGCCCACATACCCAACAATTCCGCACATTAATTTCTCTCCTTCATTAAAATGTATGTATTAATAAGTTTTGTATATATTGCCCCTTTGTTTGCAAATCGTATTCCGCCATCAGTACTATGCAAGAAAAACAAATCAAGCAAATCCTTTAACCGCTTTGCCACCCCTTGATTGCCGTCATATGTCGGCAGACCAAAAATTTCTTTTATCATGTTTTTGCAAAAAACATAATGTGTGCACCCCAGTACCACACAATCACAACGCCCAACAAAAGGCATAAGTTGGGTTTTTAGGCTATGTTTTATTTCTTGTAAATACGGATATTGGGTTTCGACCTTCAATGCCAAATCTTGGGGGCAGTATGACAAAACATCAAAATATGAAGACACAAGTTTAAGAATGCGACTGTGCCTTATGGTGTTTTGTGTAGCAAGCAACAAGACATGATTATATTTACGAATTGCGGGCACAAGTGCGGGTTCGGTTCCTACAAAAAGAATTGTTGGGTGCAAGTTTCGCATATGGGCAATAACAAGCGCAGTTGCCGTATTGCAAGCAATAACAACTATGGCAGGCAAATAAATATCTATTAGTTTGTTCAGTTTATCAATAATTAGTTTTTTTAGTGTTTTTGGGTCCTTAGCACCATAAGGCATATTCTCATAATCAGCATAATAAACATAATTCTCATTTGGCAATAGTTTGTGACATTCGTACAAAGTAGTAAGGCCGCCAATACCACTATCAAAAAATAAAATAATATTGTCTTTTTTCATAAAAAGTATATATGCTTTTAAGGTATCCTTGGTGATTATTTGTAAAGTTGTAAAACATCAAGAGGAAACACCGAGGTGTTTATTGCGCTGCCAATAATATTAGCACAGCGTTCAACCACAAAATCAATTTCTTTGGGTGTAAAATGTTTGTATGGTGAGTTTGTGTCACAATCGCATAGGTTGGATATATCAATAAGTAGTGGCACACCAATTGACAAAACAGGCACCCCCACAGTATCAAACGCCACAACTCCCCTAAAATTTCCCACACCGCCCCCAGGACAAATTCCGGCATCACTTAACTGAAAAGTTAGGCCAAGGCGTTGAATGTTGCTTGCCGTAAGACTATCTATGGCAATAACAACATTTGGGCTTGTTTTGCGAACAATTGCATCAATAAAATCAAGGCTGTCAACGCCCGTTAATCCTTTTACACTTGGCAAAACAAAGCCAATATGTCCACTATTTGCGCTTTGAAAACTGTTTTTATCAATAATGCACAATTGTTTGCACGACATTTGCCCAAGACTATCACAAACCATACTATTATTCCCCAACCCAACCACCAAAACATTGGGGGCGGAAATGTTAAATTGTTTGAAATATCTTAAAATAGTTGTTCTTAACTGCCCTATTAGATAATGTTTTACTCTTGGTGACCACAAAAAGTTTTGATGCACCTTAAGTGTTGTATAATGGCCTTCTCTTTTTTTTAATATTTTTGACAGTTTTTTATCAATATCAAGCTCGTACTTAACAACACCATATGGGCCTTTTTTTGTTATTTTACCCAAAATATCGTTTTGTTTTGCGTTTTGCAACAATTCGTCAATTAGGTCGGTCATAATCACCTCGCGCGGTATATTGTCTAATAAATTATTTACAAAAAATACCAAATAACTCTTGCAATATAAAAAAAATTATGTTAAACTAACAAAGCAAATTTATATTTAGGAGAAACAAAGTGGCAAACATTAAATCACAAAAAAAGAGAATTGAAATTGCAAAGGCCGAAAACTTGCAAAACAAGTCAAAAAAATCTCGCATTGCTACTGAGGTGCGCAACTTTCGCGGCATGATAAAAGATGCCAAACTTGACGAGGCACAAAAGGCACTAAACAATCTATTTAGTCTTATTGACCGCGCAAGACTTGATGGTGTTTACAAAATAAACACTGCAAGCCGCAAAAAAGCAGCTCTTGCACGCGAACTCAGCAACGCAAAAACAGCAAAATAATTAGCAATATGTAGGGGTGGGTCCCCTACTTTTTTGTTTTTGGAGGTAACATGAAGTTAATAATAAATGCCGATGACTTTGGTTTGTCATCTTCAATAAATCGTGGAATTGTGGAATGTATTGAGGCAGGTATTATCTCGAGTACAACCATGATGATGAACACGCCATATACTGCCGAGGCCATCAAAATGGCAAAAGATATGGGCCTTAAGAATGTGGGTATACACTTAAACCTAACATACGGAAAATCTGTTTTGCCACGCAGTGAGGTTTCTTCTTTGGTTG
>JAFTCZ010000079.1 GCA_017454425.1 Clostridia bacterium
AGCAATGCAATATTATTCATAATTTTTCTCCTATTTTTGTTTTATCAAGTGAATATCCTTGCGTTTGTAATAAAAAACATATTGCTGCGCATACCCCGACAAATCACCAAACATATTTACAAAAAAGTTTGTGATGTTTTTTCGGTTAGTCTTTTTTCCGCCAAAATCCTCGAGATAAACTTTTTCTATCCAAGTGTCAACAGGAAAAACATCTCGCCTACCCAAACCAAAAAGCAAAATGCAATCTGCAACTTTTGGGCCAATTCCTTTAAGTAAAAGTAACTGCTTTCTTGCCGTATTTGTGTCCATGTTGTACAAGTCATTAAGATTAAAATCTGTTGCAAGATGATGAATAGTATCCACAAGATATGCGGACCGATATCCACAACCAAATTTTTCAAAATCTTGCTGAGTTATTGTGCACAATTCTTCAAGTGTAGGAAATGCATAATAGTCTTCAATTTTTTTGCCAAAATGTGTACAAATTTCGTTAATTGTTTTTTGAATTCTTGGAATATTATTGTTGGCAGAAATAATAAAACTTATGATGGTTTCTAACAAGGGTTGATGCAACATTCTTATGCCACTGCCATGCTTTATTGCATCGCGCAACTGTATCGTTTCACTCAACCTATTTATTATTGTAGCATAATTTGTTTCAAAGTCAAAATATTTTACAAAGAAATTTGCATCATTTGTAATAATTTTGTAATTTTTGGGGGCTATGCTGCTTATTTTTGCAATCTTATCCCCCGAAATGACATACCATACCCCATCTTTTTTGCCAAACCTAAAAACTTGACCACTGCACAAAGTTGCCTCGGGTTCAAAATTTTTTGCGTCAGTTAGTATTATGTCATTCCCATTTATTGTATACTGCATAGTATTGTTTTCCTTTGTGTTTGATGTGCATAGTATATAATAAAAATTAATATTTTTCAACTATTTTTATTATATAAATTTATTAACAGTTTTTTACATCAAAGTGCATAGCACCAAAAACAAAAAACAGCACTAATGCATAGTACTGTTATTATATATTATTTTGCCTCGTTTGTAGGAATTATATTAACGCGCTTGCGGTTGTTTTTGAACCTGTCAAATTTAACAACGCCACTGGTTAATGCAAACAAAGTAAAGTCACGACCTAGACCAACATTTGCACCAGGGTAAAATACTGTGCCGCGTTGACGAACGAGTATCTCTCCTGCCTTAACTGTTGTGCCATCGCTGCGCTTGACACCAAGACGCTTTGACTCACTGTCACGGCCGTTCTTACTGCTTCCTTGTCCTTTTTTGTGAGCAAACAATTGAATGTTAAAGAACATCACACACCTCCATATCAATAAAATCACTGTATTCGTCGTGCAACTCCGAAATCCCACACATCATGGTGCCAAGTATTATTTGCACATCATGCATAGCACTTTCGTTTAAGTTGTCCGGAATAATCATATCAAAATAACCCGCTTTGTCATCACGATTGATTTTTGCATTAACACCAATTACGCCCAAGATACCAAGTGCCGCTGTTTGCACAATACTAGATAGTGCAGCGCAAACAATGTCTTCGCCTTCTTGACCATAACCAGTGTGCCCATCACATATGATGCGGGTGTATTGGTCACCTTTTTTGTATATCTTAATATCTGTCATACTTTCCTCGCAGATTAAAATATTATTTGATACTGTCTATTCTAATCTTTGAATAAGGTTGTCTGTGACCTTGTGCTCGGTGATGACCATTCATCTTTTTGTAAATAGCGATGCTAACTTTTTCGCCTTTACCATGCTCTAACACTGTGGCATTTACAACAACCCCATCAACATCTGGGTGTCCAACTTTTGTGACACCCTTGTCGTCTGTTACAAGCAATGCTGGCAAACTGATTTTTGCGTTAATTTCTTGGTCTAATTTTTCAACCATAACGACATCGCCGGCTTTTACCTTGTATTGTTTGCCACCACAACTAATGATTGCGTACATAATTTATCCTCCCTCTATCCAACCTCGCCAAAATACGGTAATGCAAAACTGCATATTTGTGACCTGATTTGTGCGGATACAAAAGTTATTTTAGCATAAATGGCACCTATTGTCAACAGCAAAAACAAATTGCCATTCCAATTTTTCGTCAAAATGCATAAATTGTAATTTTTTTATTTATTTGGGCCATTTGGTTTTACATTTTATATTTTTAAGAATATAATTATGGCTGGAATTATTTCCAAACAAAATATAACAAGGAGTAAAAAATGTCAAAAAGTTTATCAATCTTTAAGAGCGCATTCTTGTGGGTATTGTTGATTGTGCCTATGATGTTTATGTTTGCTGCATGTGACCAACTTGACACAAAGGCTACTTTCCGCAAAGACGCAAACTATTCTGAATCAGATACAACAACATTTAACGCGGTTGCAACTGACGCAGCAGTAAGAACTGGTGACAGTTATCGCCTAACTGTTAATATTAAGATGGACGCTACTGCATTAATTCAAGCACTTGCCACACTTTCTACCGAAGAGGTTAATGTAACCGATGCAAAGGCCGACATGACACTTAACGCAATCATCACACAAGATGCAATTGCAATCAAGATGACCGGTACAATGATGGCTGGAACAGAAAAAGAGAAAATTAATGGTTCTATTTATGTAACAGATGGCAAAATGTATGTAGATGGTTCTATGGGTGGCGAAGCCGTATCAAAAGTGTATGTCGAATTAGCAGCAGGTGATGATTTGTCTGACGCTTTGGCAGAAATTGGCATGGACACTATGTTTAGTCAAATTGACCCAGCAACAATTGTTGCAGCAGCAAGAGCTTCTGGTGACATCACAGTTAGTGCAAACGGCAACCACTTCAAACTTGAATACAATGTTGAGTCTTTGCCAAACACACTTTTCATCAACTTTGACAAGGACGGCGTTTTTGAGGCTATGCAAGCTGAAATGTCAGCAAATGTATTTGGTGTTGCAATGGAAACAACAGTAATTATTGCTGGTTTTGATGGCAAAATTGACCTTCCTAACTTTTCTGGATACACAAAAGTTGACAGCCTTGACGATATTGAATAATATTTAACATTATTAATAAAAAGCTACCAAATCGTGGTGGCTTTTTTTATTTTGCCTTTAGGCAAATTATAAAACATAATACAAAATACTTGATAAAAATTAAAAAAAGGGTTATTATTAATTGTACAATTTTTTATACTAAAAAGAGGATTAATTTTTATGATAACAGTAGTTCATGTTACAACAAAATCACAACTTAAAAAATTTGTAGATTTTCAACCCAAACTTTATAAAGGCAACAAATATTATGTGCCACCAATACGCTCGGACGAGATTGAAGTGTTTACACCAAAAAAGAGCGTACACTTAGGAGAAGATGCGAAAGCGCAATGTTTTCTTATCTACAAGGACGGCAAAATTGCGGGCCGTGTTGCGGGTATTATTCAACACAATTACAACAAAAAATTTAACGAGAAAAAAGCCCGCATATCTAGGCTTGATTTTATTGACGATTATGAAGTTGCAAAAGCAACCCTCGATACTGTCGAAAACTGGGCCCGTGCCGAGGGCATGGACAGCATTCATGGTCCACTGGGGTTTAATGATCTCGAGCGTGAAGGCCTTTTGGTTGACGGCTTTGACAAAATTTCTACATTCGAAACACAATACAGCTATCCTTACTACTACCCAATGCTTGAAAAATGCGGATATAAAAAAGATGTAGATTGGCTAGAATTTCAAATACAAGTGCCAACAAAAACCGAAGATTATCGCGCAACCAAACTTGCCGACCTTGTTGCAAAACGCTTAAACATTCACGAGGTTCACCCAAAAAGCACAAAAGAACTTGTTGACAAATATTATGAACAGATTTTTGACCTTTTGGACGAAGCATACAGTGACCTATATGCCACCGTGCCACTTACCCAAAAAGTAAGACAGGGTTTGCTTGTTCAATTCAAACTTCTTATTGACAAAGATTTTATATCTGTTGTTGTTGACAAAGATGACAACATAGTAGGCGTTGGCATTGCCTTTCCTGCTATTGCAACGGGCATGCAAAAAGCAAAAGGAAAATTGTTCCCGTTTGGGTTTATACCAATTTTGCACAATCTGCACCACCCCGAAATTGTTGACCTTGCACTTATTGGGGTAAAAAAAGAATATCGTGACAAAGGTGTTACCGCACTTATATTCCGCAACATGACCGAAAGGTTGAAGGCAAGAGGCGTAAAAATGGTTGAAACAAACTGTCAGTTAGAAGACAATTTTCAAATTCAATCAATTTGCAATAAAGAATATGATTCAAAACTAGCTAGACGCAGACGAAGTTATATCAAACAATTGTAATGCATAAATTGAGGAGGTATTATGCAACACAAGGTTAAAAAATGGGTGCCACTTCTTAATGAAGATGGCAATCTAATCGAGCCGGGCTATGCCACAACAATGCTTTTTGATTATGACCGCTCGGACATTAGGGCAAACAAATTGCGCATAAAAGAATGGGATTATTATCTTATTTACAACAAAGAATTTGCCCTAGCCCTTACTATTGCAGACAATAGTTATATGGGCCTCATTAGCGCAAGCGTTATCAACCTAAAGGTTGGCAAAGAAACAACCAAAAGTGCAATGAAGATAATGCCCATGGGCAAAACAAACATGCCACGCACCTCGAAAGTAGGCCAAACCATGGCCACTACCTCAAAAGTTGGAATGTGTTTTGACAACAATGGTCGCACCAGACATATTGTGTTTGAATATCAAAATTTTGAAAATGGCAAACCCCTTGTTGGTGACATTATGCTAACCAACGAACCCGAAGAAAGCATGGTTATTGCCACCCCGTTTACAAAAGACAAGCACTTTTATCTTAACCAAAAAATTGTGGGCTTTAAGGCTATGGGATATTTTAAGATTGGTGACAAAGAAGTACAGTTTTATCCAAAAGAAACTCGTGCACTTCTTGATTGGGGCCGTGGCGTTTGGACATACAAAAACACATGGTATTGGGGCTGTGCTTGCGGCACGCTTGGTGACAACGAATTTGGCTTTAACATTGGTGCAGGTTTTGGCGACACTTCGCAAGCAACCGAAAACATGATATTTTTTAATGGCAAGGCCCACAAACTAGATATTGTGACATTTAATATCCCAAAAACAGACAAACAAAAAGATAATTTTATGGGCACATGGACATTAGGTTCTACTGACGGTCGCTTTAATATGAAATTTAGGCCAATTATTGACCGTCACGCAAACATGAACTTGGGCATTTTGTCCTCAAACCAGCATCAGGTCTTTGGAAAATTTACCGGTTTTGTTGTACTTGATGACGGAACAAAAATACATATCAAAAACTTTTTGGGATTTGTTGAAAAAGTAATAAATAAATGGTAGGAAATTATGGATAAAAAAAGATTAAATATTGGAATGGGCATGGACTCATACTTGCCAACAGTTGACGGAGTTGTTATGTGCATGCACAACTATTGCTTAAACGCAAGCCGCGAGCACAATGTAACTGCTCTTGTGCCAAAGAATACAAAAAGTCATGTTGACAACTATCCTTACAAGGTGTTAAGATGCAAAAGCATGTATATTCCTATTGCAAAATATTTTTATGGCGTGCCAAGCATAGATGGCAAGTTCAAAAAAGAAGTATATAACATGGATTTTGACATTTTGCACATGCACTCACCTTTTAATATGTCAAAGTTTGCAATTAAACTTGCAAAAAAGAAGAACATTCCAATAGTATCTACTTTTCACACAAACTTTAGGCCAATTTTTCAAGATGTGTTGGGCTCGAACGCCATGGCCGAGGCCGTAGTCAAATCTATTGGCAAAGTTTACAATCAAATGGACGAAGTTTTTGTGTGCTCTCCTTACATTGCCGAACAAGCGCGCTCTTTTGGGTATAAGGGCAAAATAACAATCTTGCCTTTTGGCACCGAACTCGAGCGTGCTGACAATGTCGAAGAACTTCGCACACAAGCAAACGAAAAACTAGGGCTAAACCCCGATGAACTAGTATTTTTGTATGTTGGTCGTGTTGTTCCGCTTAAGCGTATTGATTTTTCTATCCGCAGCCTAAAAACCCTAAAAGATAAAGGAATAAAATTTAAGTTTTTGGTGGTTGGAAAAGGACTTTATCAAAAGGACCTCGAGGCCCTTGCAAAAGATTTGGGGCTTGAAAACGAAGTCAAGCTTATGGGTTTTGTAGACCGTGAGTTGTTGCCATACATCAATGCTCGTGCTGACCTACTTCTGTTCCCTTCTCTGTATGACAACTTTGGCCTAGTAAAGGTAGAGGCCGCAGCATATTCTACCCCGGGCGTTTATATAGAGGATACGCCTGCGGGCTATGGTGTAACTGATGGTCAAAATGGTTATTTAAGTGCTGACAATCAAGAAAGTTTTACCGCAAAAATTTTGGAAGCAATAAGTGACCGTGCAAAACTAAAACAAGTTGGCATAAATGCAAGCAAAGAATTATATATCCACTGGTCAGATTGCACCAAACAATTAATAAAAAGATATTATGAGATAATTGAAGAAAAGAAACAAAAATTAGCACAACAAGAGATTGCCTCAACACAAACAACAAAGCAAAGCAAAAAACAAAAACAAAAATTAATTGATAAGTATTATACAAAAAAACAAAAAGCACATTAAAAAATGTGCTTTTATTTTATTGCGTCAAGTTGCTCGATAACTGATTGAGCAATTTTTTGTTGACCTGTTTCGTTTGGGTGAATTCCGTCTTCACTCATAAAATCTAAATAATTTACTTTGCTTAAAAGTTTTGAACGAATATCAAGCATTATGCATTGATTTTTTACTGCACAGCGGTTTATTATGTTGTTGTACAATTCTTGGTGCCTATAAATGTTTTCAATATCACCCTTTAAGAACTCTAGCACACAATCTTTGTCTGCTTGTTTGCATATAAAATAATCAAAATAACGCTTGCTATCCACTGGCGGAATGTTTGTTAAAAATACTCGCACTTTTTGCTTTTTTAGGCGCACAATTGTATCATTTAACAATTTTTCAAATTCTTTTGGCGGGGTTTTTGGTAGGTGCAAATCGTTGGGTGATTTTGCAACTTCTTTCCAGTCATAATCCGAGTCATTTCCGCCCAAAGAGATAACCGCAACATTTGTATCTTTTTTGTTTATATTTTTTAGATAATCATCTAAATAGCCTTTATCATTTAATCGCGACAAAGTTTGCCCATAAAAAGACACATTGTTAATGTCTACACCATAGTGCTGTGCCACCAAATGTACGGCATTGTTGGGCATTTTTTTTAATTGATTGTTTTCCGAAAAGATGCCCTTTGATATTGAATCACCCAAAATTGTTATTTTACATCTTTTAGGGAATTTCATTGTTTACTCCTTT
Source organism: Clostridia bacterium (assembly GCA_017454425.1). The sequence goes on from JAFTCZ010000079.1 coordinate 7,432, forward strand.
ATAAATAAAATACCGATAGTGTTTGGACCACAATGGCTAGTAACAGTGGCATTTGCAGTAGTTTCTAATATATTCTTAAATCCTTTTTCTTTTAATACATTGCGTGCAATTTCAACACGCTCGGGCGTAGCACTAGAATATGTCACAAAGGCATAATCGAGGTCGACATTTGGGCAGTCTGCCATAATGTCATTGCAATACTTTTTGACGGCATTATCTAATTTGCCCATATACTTTTTGCCCACTATCATTTTACCATCTTTAACAATTATTGACGGTTTTATTGATAACAAACTTGCACTAAAAGCAGCCATGCCCGAACAACGACCCCCTTTTGCAAGATATTGCAACTTATCAAGCACAAAACTTGCTTGCACTTTTGGCACAAGTGCTGTTACTTTCTCGACAATTTGCTTTGCGTCCATGCCCTCTTTTGCAAAAAGACTTGCCTTAATTGCAAGCAGTGCAATACCTGTTGACAAATTTTTTGAATCAATAACATAAACATTGTCCATTTGCTCGGCCACGGCCTGTGCGTTCGAACAAGTACTGCTAAAGCCACTAGACAATGCCAAATGAATGACAGCATCTCCCTCTTTTAGCAAAGACTTAAAATATTCTTCGTATTGATATCTGTTTATCGCTGTCGTTCGGGGCAGGCTTTTATTTTTTGCGACAAAATCAAAAATCTCTTGATTTGTGATATCCCCGTCAACATATTCTTTATCACCCAAATTAAACATATATGGGATTGTGCGAATGCCAAATTGGTCACACAACTCTTTCGACATGTCAATTGTACTTTCTGCAGAAATAATTACTTTCATAAATCCTCCTAAGGAAAACTATAAAATATACTAATATTTTAATAACTTTTTATCAAAAACGCTACTAATTAACAAGGGTTTGCTATCTACACTTTATTTTTGCCCAGTAGAATATTAAAAAACAAACTCTACAAATTGTAGAGATGTGCACAAATACAGGCTTTTTGCTTTACTTTTTGTTAAATATTATGTTATAATACAATTATGGAAAATCAAATTGAATTAAACAAAATTGTAGCAAACAACATAATAGAATATCGCAAAATGCTAGGTTTGACGCAGGCTGACCTTGCCGAAAAACTAAATTTTTCGGATAAATCAATCTCAAAATGGGAACGCGGCGAAGCCATACCCGACCTTGAAGTTTTGTGCAAGCTTTGTGTTATTTTTGGAATCACGCTTAATGATATAATAAGTACTCACAAAAAACGCCCTATTCAAAAATGGTTTCAAAAATGGAAACATTTATTAATTTCTCTTATGTCAGCAGGCCTTGTGTGGCTGATTGCAACTATTGTTTTTGTAACACTTAAACTTGCATCTCCCGAAACACCTATGATATGGTTAAGTTTTATTTACGCCATACCAGTAAGTGCACTTGTGCTGTTTATATTTTCGTGCATTTGGGATAGGCTGATAGTGCGCGCATTGTTGTTATCGGTTTTTGTATGGACAACTATGGTGTCTGTGTGCATTCCTTTTGGCAGGTCACTTTGGCTTTTATTGTGCATTGCCATACCTTTGCAAATACTTATTGTGTTGTGGTATATATTGCTCCGCCTAAAACACAAAAACAAAAAAGATGTATGATACACATCTTTTATTCTTTTTCAATCAACTTTGTTACTTTTCCTTTAGGCAGAAAGGTGGTTTTAATAAAATTACCCTTTTGCCAATAACATTTATAGGCTTGTGCGCTCTTGGTTAATTTGTGTATTTGATAATTATCATCAATAATTTCTAGCGCCACAAGATTATCTAATGCCAAGGCTACTCCTTTTGTGGTGCGCATCATGCGCACTATGTCACTTTGTCTATGTGGCTCGACATCAAAATGAGGGCAAAACAACACATCAACAAGCCCCAGCCCTGTTACCTTTATTAGTTTATCCGAGCCACTAGTAAAACGCCGTGAATCACTATTGCCACATCTGCACCAACAAATGGCCCCTGCACTTACACCACACAAAACTGCGCCACGCTTTCCTGCCTGCACAATCATTTTATCAATGCCAAATCTGCGTAATTTTTGCATCAAACGCAAAGTATTGCCGCCACCAACATAAATAATATCTGCTTTTTTTATCTTTTGTTTAACTTGTTGGATATTTACCAAATCTCTATCACATAAATGCTCACAACTGCACCCAAAAGCGGAAAAATTGTTGTTTATTGTGTCATAATAACTGTCTGCGTTTGCAATATCGTTTTGACTAAAAGAAATAAATAACAAATGCGGGGTATCACGCCCCGTCAAATGTACAATATATCTATCAAAGTCTTTTAATTCATAAGGGTGGCCCAAAGCACCATTGCCGCCACCACTAATCGCAAAAATTTTCATGCGACCTCCAAAATCTTTTGGATTAAATCATACCTTGGCTATTGCATCAGTATCTGTGTCTTTGTTCATAATGCCTAAAATATTGCTAACTATCAATTTAAGCTTTGCATCACTAACAGCACCACCCTCTAACAATCTGTTGGTATCAATGTTATCCGTCGCCAATTCATGATATTGCCCAGAATCCAAAAACCATTTATTAAGAGGGTCTTTAATAAATTTTGAGTCTTCATCAGCCTCTTTTGGTGGTTCTAAATTAACAACAACACCAAAATGGCTAAACATATTTTTAATTGTGATAAAACGACATTTGCTGAGATCAAAATTTTTTGCATACCACTCTTTTCTGTTGCGCTTGAAATGCTCGGCAAGTCCCCTGTATTCTTCTTCTAGTGCAATAGGCATTCCACCGCCCATATCAATAATGCAAGGGCGATCAATTTGTTTGAAAACATTTTGCATTAAAGTTGTTTCAAATTGTTTTTGATAAAAGTGCCACACAACCGGACTATACTCTTTTAATAATCTTTGTGATACTTCTTCATTAAAACCCATTTGTTCATAATTTGGCAAGTCGGGGAACATACACCTCATATTGAGTTGCTCATCTGTTATTATCAACTCTTTTTTGCAATTATCTAGCATTTTGGAAATTTTGGTACCTTGATAATTTTTCTTTTGATTAAGTTTTTCCTCTAATTCCTTAATATTCTCTTCCAATTCTGCTTTTTTGCGTTTGATATCTTTAATCTTGTTTGGACAATGACGCAGCAAGTCCATGGTGATAAGTGGCATGCCTGTTTGCTTGGCTAATTCTTCACTAACATAAGACTTGCCTACCCCCGCAGGGCCAATAATAACAACACAATCATTAAGAATTCTTTTTTGTTTCAGCCCAAACAAATCTTTTAACACTACCATTGTTAACACCTCAACTATAAAACAATGAAATAAGGCCCAAAGGCCTTTTATTGGAGCAGGTGAAGGGAATCGAACCCTCGTATCAGGCTTGGGAAGCCCGTGTTCTACCATTGGACTACACCTGCATAAATGCTAGCGTAAATACTAGCACATTTTGTTGTTTTAGTCAATTGTTTTTACCAATTGGTTTTTATCAAGGTTTTCTATTACCTCAACAAGTTGTTCTGGTGTTTTAACAACTTCGTCAACCGCGTTTTTGTCAATATTGCCATATCCCCACAACACGCCAATAGTAAAAAGACTGTTTTTTGTTCCACCAATAACATCATTTTCGGTGTCACCCACCACGACAACATCTTGTGGGTTATATCCGCCATAATCTAGCACATCTGCAATTAGATCTACTTTTGTTTGATATGCTCTCTTTTCATCATCACAAAAAATATTGCTAAACATATCTTCAATTTTTAGGTGTTTTAATTCGGCACGAACAACACCATCAAATTGCAAACTTGTAAGGCACACCTCATAGCCTTTTTTGTTTAAGTCAGCAAGCATACGCTTGATGCCTTCAAAAAGTTTTATTCCAATTATTTTATTTGGGTTAAATGATGCGTTGTAATATTCTAACACTTCTTGTGCTTTTTCTACGCCCATATATTTGCTAAATGTGTTGTGCAAAGGTGGCCCAATTAATTTCAAAAAATCAATACCTTTTGTGTCAACACCAAAATGCATAAACACACTTTTAAGTCTTGCTATTTGAAATTTTTGACAGTCAACAATTGTTCCGTCAAAGTCAAAAAATATTGCTTTTTTCATAAACTCCTCAAAATAGTTTATTTTTTATCAGTTTTTGTGTGCATAATATTAATACTATGCAACAACATCTTTGTCTGTCATGCGCACAAACAATACCGGCATGTGCTCGATGGTTGCGCCCGGCTTTATTTCAATAGGTGACCATGTTGCCTTATTAATATTAAAAGCTTTGCGGATTTTTTCAGCAGCAAACGGAATAAATGGCTCCATAAGATTTGAAAGGTTTGCAATAACATAACAGCATGTATATATTACATCATTAAATGCAGTTTTGTCTTCTTGCTTAAATAATATCCATGGTTGTGTTTCGTCAAAATATTTGTTGCCACTTTCGACAAGTGACATAATATTTGACAAGGCTTCGCGAAAATTACACTTCTCGATGCACTGCCCTGCTTTTTTGTAAGTAGTGGCAACAAGTTGTTTGATATTTCCATCTAGCTTTGCATCAGGAATAATATTATCCCAACCTTTATAATTAACAGTACGATTAACAAGATTGCCAAACTTATTTACAAGGTCGCTATTTACAAGTTTGTGGAACTCATCAAAAGTAAAATTGCTGTCCTTGCGCTCGGGACCACATGCTATGCAAAAATATCTTAAGGTGTCTGCAGGAAAAACTTTTAACATATCAAGCATTGGCCAAGCATTGCCCTTTGACTTGCTCATTTTTTCGCCGTTTATGTTCATAAACTCTACTGCAACACAAGTATCTGGCATCAAAAATCTTTTGTCAGCTGCCATCAAAAGTGCAGGAAAAATTATTGTGTGAAAAACAATATTATCTTTTCCGTGACACATATAAATTTTGTGTTCGCCTTTATCATCAAACCAATAATCTTCAAAATTTAGGCCATGTTCATCACAATATTTTTGCACAGCAGTTACATATCCCCAAACAGCATCAACCCAAACATAAATGCGGTTGTCATCAAAGCCCTCAAAGGGAACTTTTACGCCCCAACTAAGGTCACGGGTTACCGCACGGTCTACAAGACCTTCGTTTAAGAATTTTTCGGTTTCGTTAACCGAATTCTTGCGCCATTTGTTTTGGTTTTTTTGTAGATGCGCTGTCAATTTATCTTCAAATTCACTTAACCTAAAATAAAGGTTTGTATTTGGTCTAACTTCGGTTTGACCACCACAAATTCGGCACTTTCCGCGCAACAAATCTTGCGAGGTAAACACATGCCCACAACCATCACATTGGTCGCCCTTGCTAATAGTGCCACATTTTGGGCACACAACCTCTACTTCGCGGTCATAAATAAACTTATTGCATTTAGGGCAAAAACTTGCGTCCTCGGTTTTTGGATATAGATATCCATTATCCATCAACTTCTTAAACATCTGTTGCAC
>JAFTCZ010000080.1 GCA_017454425.1 Clostridia bacterium
TAATAAAATTAATGTCCAGCATTTTTTCTCCTTAACAAAAAAACATTATTATTGTGTGTCAATTATAGTACATTGCAATTCTTAAATCAAGTGTTTTTGTCAAAATAACCCCCAAAACACCTTTTGTCAAAGTCAATTTTTTGCATAATTGGCTGCAAAATTAGTGTTTTTTTGATACAAAATAAAATTATATATGATATAATCAATTAAATTTTGGAGGAAGTATGCAAAAGCGCCTTTGTTTATTTGTGGTGGTATTATGTGTTTGCGTATTATCATTAGCCTTTTCGGGCTGCATTTTTGGTGATAATAAAGAAACAAAAAAAGCCGAACTTACGGCTGACATGGTAGATATTCCGCAGTCTCGTTATTATACGGGCGAGGCAATAGAACTAAGCCCTAGCAGCATAGATATTACATATGATGGTCGTTACTTGGCAAGCACTTCGTTTTTGTACGAATACCAAAACAACATCGAAGTTGGCACGGCAACAATAATCATCACGGCACGAGATGACAACAAATATGTTACTGGCAGCGTAACTTTGCACTTTGAAATTCTGCCAGGATATGGGCAAATTGATGTAGCAACACTAGACGAAGCAGTTGCCGAGCTTAATGGTTATCATTATGCCCGTGTGCGCTTAACAAATGGTGCCACAATATCACAAGACCAAACATTAAACATTCCCGAAAACAAAACTTTGGTGTTGGCAATGCCTTCGCACGAATTTGTAAATTTTGGTACAATAAATATTGCCCAAGGTGGGCGTTTGTCGATAGGCAGTTCGGTCGACCTTAGCACGCTTATAAATGTAGGAACAATAACATGTGCCGGCGAATTAGATGTATATGCTTATGGTGCGTTGTACAATTCGGGCACACTTACTGTTTCGCAGCCCATACAATTGTACGGAAGACTGTATACAAACACAGATTTGCAAGTAGATCAAGCGGGCACAAGTTGTGTTTACAAAAAACGCACAATGCTAAATAGTCAAATAGATGGGCAAGATGTTGTCAAACTTGCAAATGCGGTAGATGGTAAAGTTCGTTATTCGCAAGACGAAAATATTCAAGGTAAGGCAAGTATAAAAATAAACGACAGCAATGCAAGTTATATGGTATATATCAATTTGCAATATACCCACACAGATACTATTGGCAACGCAAGTGTAACTATTGTTGCCGACCCTCGAAACAAAGATTATGGTGGCAGCACAACTATTAATTATCAAGTTGTGCCAGGGATAATTGATTGTGCAAATAATGATGCACTTGTTGCTGCACACAACTCTATATTATTTAATGAATATAACTTGGCAAAAGATATGACAATATCTAGCGATTATGTATTTGCAAATGACGAAGTTTTGGTACTTAACGGAGCAACAATTAGCGGCGATGTAGTATTAAATGGTGCAATACAAACCATAGAACCTAGCGTATTGGCAGGCATAAGTATTTCAGGCAGTTTAGAAAATAATGGAACAATTGCGGCACAAGAAAAAGTAGGCATTTCTGTTGCCGGAACATTAGTAAATAATGGCACCTTGCAGGCGCAATCACTTGTCATTAATACTGATGGTACATTAACAAATAATGCAAGCATGACGACAACATCAATATCAAATCTTGGCACTCTTATTAATAGTACAAACGCAACAATTAGTAGCGATGATTTATACAATATTTCAATAGAAGGAACAACAACCAACGCCGGCACAATTAATAATGTTGGCATATTAACCTTATGGCAAAATAGTGTATTAAACAACAATAGTGGTGCAAGCCTAACAGTTGCAACACGAACAAGATTGTTTAACGCAACGCTAAACAATCAAGCAAATGCCACAATAACCCTAAATGGCGAAACTCAAATAAAAAATATCAATATAACCAACGCCGGCTCTATTGTAAACAAGTCAATAATAAATATCGAGGATAGTTACACAAATTTTGCAAACACAGGCTCATGGGATAATTCTTTGGGCTATGTTTGGGCATTTGACACCATAAAGGACAAGGGCATAAACGAGAATATCACATACCGCGAACGCCTAAGCGATATTGATGTCGCACTTACACAAGATACTTTCGAATATGACCAAACAACGCACAAACCAACATTTACTGTCAAGGGCGAAACACTAGATGCAAGCGAATATACCATAAGGTATGCATACTCTCAGGGTACGGCCGACACCTTGTTCAAAAATATTGGTACAATAAATGTAACAATAACAATCAAAGATTATCAAAATATTTATGGCGGCAGCACAACACTTAGTTATACCATCACCCCGGGCACTGTGCATATCGAAAACTATTACAATTTTTCTTCAGTACTTGGCAACGCCAACTGGGGCACAATAATACTAGACACTGATGTTAGTTATACAACCGAGTATCACACGATTGGTTTGCTTGACTATCAAACATTAGATACAAACGGACACAAACTGTCACTAAACGCTCGTTCTAGTACTTTTAACAATCGAGGTACATTAATTCTTGGGCATATAGGTGATGAATTATCGTTAGATAATTGCGCCCTGCAAATAAAAGGTGTTGTTAGCGGAAATTATAACTATTCTTACACTTTTAACAACTACGGAACAATAGTTAACAACTCTATTTTGTATGTAAATGAACAACATGGTTATTTTGTTAATCAAGAGGGTGGCACAATAACCAACAATGGCAAAATTTTCTCTTGGTATGGCTCGCAAATTGATGCAAATGGAAATGTATTTAACCGTGCAGCAATCAGTGGTACATCACCAACAAACAACTCGGGGGCGGTGACATTATCTAGTTATTCTGTTGATTATACTGGCGCAGAATTGTGCCCAAGTGTAACAATAAAACGCAGCAGCACAACACTTAATAATGACGATTTTAACATAATATATTCAAACAACACAAACGCCGGCACCGCCGAAGTGCGCGTGTCACCAAAAACAAGTTTTAACCATTATTATGTTGGTTCGTCTATATCAACATTTGTTATCAATAGGGTTGTTTACACCATAAATGAGAATTCAATAGATAGCACAAACTGCACAACATTTTTTGACAACACAAATTATTATAAATATGTGTTAACCAAAAATCTAAATGTTTACCATTCCTTTACAATACCAGATGGGTTAATTGTGGACACAAAAGGTTATAGGTTTATTCAACAAAACAGTGGCTATCGCATAACTCTTGGCGAGGGCGTGCAATTATGGATGGAAACAAACAATATTGCCGACTTTACAACAAACAACTTGCAATATCTTGCAACCAAAATAACCCTTAGCGGAGATGTTGGAACATATGGCACAGAAGCAACCATAAAACACGAATTAAAAAGTGAGGCAGTAGACAATAATACATTTTTTGTTGGTGAAGACCCATACAATTTAACAATCGACCTAAATGGCCACAATTTGTATGCACGAATTTATTTATTTCAAGATTGTAATAAACAAGTAAATGTGTCAATTATCAATTCATCAAATACTGATGCCTCTGTTGGATATGCCGAAAACACATATTCTATTTGGCAAACAGGTGCAAACGGAAAAGATGATCACATCACATTAGATAACTTGCAACTAAACAGTTTGCATATATCAGGGCCAAACATACAAACCATAAATGTATCAAATTGTGTTATTAACAACACCTACTCAAATACGGGTACGGGTGGTATTGGCCTTTATGTTTACAGTACTCGCAATTATTAATCAAGTGGAGAGGTAAGATGTTTGACCACGGCAACATTTACCAATTGTTCATTCACGGGTTATACTGCGGCAAACATTCAAGGTGCAGGATATTATACATTTACGGGTTGCACATTCTCTGCAAATGGCAATTATCTTACTAATGGTACCGACAACTACAGACGCAAAGGCACTGCACTTACCATTCAGCATGCCGCCGAGCATATAAGCGTTGATATAACAGGCGGGTCAATGTCAAAGACGGCAACAAATGGATATTTGGTTGAGGTTGTTTACATTCAAACAGGTACAACCACTGTGGTTACCGAAACTACGGCATCGTCTTACAACGCTTCATCTGGATATCATTATGCAAATTAAGGTAAAATACAAACAAAAAAACAGGCATTTTGCTTGTTTTTTATTATTTTTTGCAAATTATTTGCCAAAAAAATTATATAGTGCTAAAATAAAATCATAAACATACAAAGGAGAAATTTTATGTTTTGTAGAAAATGTGGCA
>JAFTCZ010000081.1 GCA_017454425.1 Clostridia bacterium
AATCTCGCCGCTTAAAAATCACATACAAAGACAAAGCTGGCAAAAAACAATACATCAATACCCTTAACGGAACAGCAATTGCCCTTACCCGCACAATGCTTGCAATTATGGAAAACTATCAACAAAAGGATGGAAGTATAAAAATTCCTGAGGTTTTGCAAAAATACACAGGTTTTGATGTTATTAAAAATACAAAAAATAAATAATCTTCAAAAATACACAATTTGTGTATTTTTTGTTTTTACAAACTTTTTGTGCTTATTGACAAGATGCCCTTAACATGTTAACATTATAAAAAGAGGTAGTGCTATGGGGAAATATAAAATTAAAAACAGTAACATAAAAACTGTTTCAAAAAAGGTTGTGGCAACAACAAAAATGGTAGATGAAGTACACACATCTTCAATATGGGATGTAATAGATTGCAGTAAATCACCAACCTATGTATCAGCACTTACTAGCCAGTTAAAACTTGATAAAAATGACCCAAAAATAATTCAAATAGAAAAATATAAGGCACCAATTAATATTTTGCACTCTGTGTGTCGCGTTAGGTTAAATTATACATTGGCAAACCTGCCAAAATTGAAAGATTGGGACCACCACAGGCTGAACTTTAGTTTTGGAAAGACCAAAAATGAACAAAAAACCATTTATGATGCAATGTTAAGTACTCCAAAAGTGATTGTGCGAGCATATGCACACAGTTATGAGGAAGATAACAATAAATATATTGTGGTACACTTTTATGCTTTGGCAGCACAAAAAACCGCTGAGGGTTTGCCAATAATTTATCGTCTTGATATACTCACCTCACCCGACAAACCATATTTTTATGGTGTAAAATGTTTGGCAAGTATTGGGGGTTATGTTGACGGAGATTGCCCACTTGTGCAAATTGCCACCGCACAAACAGGGATGGCAAAACAATATAACTATAAATCTGATTACACCTCATATAATGTAAACTATGACGATGACACGCCAAAACTTATGTATGATGTAAAAACTGTTGACAACATAAATAATATTTACGATGTGTGTGATTATGCCTTCAAATTATTTAATGTTACCCATTCTATTGCATCTCCTTTAATGACAAATAATGTTTATGAAATAATTACACTTTTAAGAAAAAATCCAAAATATCAAAAACCAATTAAGGGTGGACAATTTATTAAAGAATTTTTGGACCGTGGCATATCACCAAATGATGGCTGCGAAAGACAATATATCTATTCAAACGAAGGTGTTATAAAAACCTCAAACATACATGGCAAAAAAATCAATCCCGCTTACAACAAACCAGATACATTATAAAAATTTTTAATCATCATTGTTTATAAAAAAACAACCAATAAAACAAAAAGCCTTTAGTATTTAAGGCTTTTTTATTTTTGATATGGTTTTTATTTATTATAGTTATATTTGTATGCACGCATTAACATTTTTCGTTCTTTGTTTTGATATTTTGGGCTGCGAAAAACATCGTTTCTTATGGTGCGAGGTTTTGCTGGCTTTAATTCTTCTTTTGTTATTTCTTTTATAAATTTGGGCCTATTTTCGCGATAAATACTATTAATTTTACCCAACAGTTTGTACGGATTTGGGATTTTGTTAATGTGAATTATCTTAAATTCTTCTTTCATAATATTTGCAATGGTGTCATTTTGAAATCTTAAATGCGGTTGATCACTAATATTAAAAATCTTCATCATGTATTGCAAGTTTGCTTCAAAATTATTGTATGCACAATTGCGCAAAAATTTTGGGCAACTTTTTTCGGGCTTTTCACCTATCTCATAATTAAAACTTGGCTTGTGCATGTGTGGAAAAGGTATGCAATACAAGTCATGCAACATGCCACAATTATCTTTTTGATATTTTTCCATTATATTTTTTTGCGCTTGCGTAAGACCTTTCGTAAGCACGGCATTTGTGCGCTTTGCCTCGGTTTTGCTAACATCTGAGGCGACAAAAGAATGTGGTGGCGTTGTGTCATTATCTAGTCTTCCCAAAAACAACCAGCCATCTTCTTTGCCGCCAACTATTGCATACATGCTTATGCTGTAATGCTGTGGGTTTTTGAGGTCGATTGACACACTAAAACGATAAAGCGCCGGAATGCCTTTGCGCGCATTTGCATGAGGTGCTATGGCAAAAAAACTTGTACGCTGAACTTTACCATTTGAAGTATCAAACATGTTGTAATGCAAATCAACAATTATTTTTGTTGAAGTGTACATCTCTCGCAATTGTTCGGGAGTGTAAACAAAATGATATTGCTGAAGGCTTGCGTTCTCGCAATAATCGGGAATGTTATCTAGTGTATATCCCTTCTTTAATGCAACAATACTTTCAACCAGTGGAATGTTAATTTGATGTGTGTCTTTGTTTATTGCATGAATTTGATGGTTGTTAAGCAACCTGTCTTCGTTTTGGGCAACTTCTTCCAAAATAAACAGCGAATCTTCGTCCTGAGCCAACAACACTTCCTCTGCGGTGTCTTTTGCATCTTTGGATAAAACATCGTCGTCGCTTGTGTTTAACATGCTTTGCACCACATGTCTTATGCTGTTGTTCTCTGCCATAATTATGCCCCCAATATTTTGTTAAATATATTTTATCACAAAACAAGACATTTTTCAATAGCAAAGTTAAAATTTTGTGTTTATAGTACAAAAATAAAAAAGAGTGATAATCACTCTATTTTTTAATATTCTTATCTACATATTCAGCAATTGCGCCTACTGTATTAAGACCTTTTGCATCTTCGTCCGGAACGCTTATATGAAATTCATCTTCTAGTGCAATAAGCATTTCTACTACATCTAATGAATCAGCGTGCAAATCCTCAACAATGCGAGTGTCTTTTGTAATTGTTGCCTTATCTACATTTAGTTGTTCTGCCAACAACTCAATAACCTTATCTATTGTCATTGCGATACTCCTTTACTGCTTTTGTGATTATGCCTATATTATAACACAGGTTTTAACAAAATGTAAAGCAAAAAATATCACAACATATCAAAGATTGTATTATTTGTTTTCAAGATCAAGATAAATGCTTGGGTCTACATTTTGGTCATCAAGCCAAACCTCAAGGTGCAAATGTGCGCCATCGCTAGATTCACTTTTTGCGGTATTGCCAACTTTGCCAATAACATCGCCACGCTTGACAACATCTCCGGCCTTTACGGGAATATCATTTTGAAGTGAGGCATAAACAACAATCATGCCATTGCCTACATCAAGTTTTAATATATTGCCCATAAGATAACTGTAAGTTACTTCTTTTATTGTTCCATCAAGAACGGCAAAAACATCAGTGCCCTCTTCTGCCAAAAAGTCAATTGCCTTGTGTGATTGCCAAAGATTGAGGGTTTTGTTGTATTGCAAAGCAGAATTGCTATATTCTTTGGCAACCGTTGCACTTGTTATCGGCATTGCAAAAGTCACTTCTTTAACACTTGTTTGCTCGGCCGGCTGGGTTTGTTCATCTTCTAGCGCAACATTGCCAGCATTAACACTTAATGCAATAATGGTAACAAGCAACGCAAACGCCGCCACAAGCACCAACCAATATCCGTGTTTTTTGAAAAATGTAACTAATTTAATTCCTGTTTTCATGATTTCCTCCTTTGCCTTAAATGATTGACAATACTTTGTAAATTAAACATATAATTTTTATTTTTTCAAAAATCACCTAGTATTGCAGGAAATCCTACATACAACATACCACTATTTTGACTAATTTGAACATTGTATATTTTGCCATCAATTTTTATGTTGTACGGAATTTGTGGCGAATAGGCAATTGTGTCTAAATCATTTTTTGTTTTATACAATATATTTAATTTTTTTAATAAAACATTAATATCATTTTGTTTACTATTTACCACAAAACTTTCACCAAGCAACATATTGCTGTTTAATGATTTGCGCACAAGCGGTGCATGTTGTATATTACATCTAACAACATACCCTTGCCCATTTTTGACACAAGTTGTTAATGCACTTTCATAATTTTGAGTTGTATAAAAATAATAATTACCTTCTTGTTCTTGTGCATAGTATTGTGGTGCAGGCAAATTTATTGTGCATATCATTATGCATAATACTAACAAAAACACAAAAAACCTTTTCATTTTTTTATCCTTAACATTTTTTTATAATAATTATTAACACATAATGTTTTGGATAAACAAAAAAAATAGCCGTTACCAGCTATTTTTGTTTTATTATTTTGTATGAGGTTGTGCCATCTTTGTTATCGAAAATTTCGACCCCCATTGCAATAATTTGCGCTTTTATTTTGTCCGCCATTTGATAGTCTTTTGATTGGCGATATTTGTTTCTTTCGTCAATAAGTTTTTGCACTTGTGCGTCTTTATCATTTTTGTTTTCTTTTTGTTCGTACAAAAAATCAAAACACTTAAACACTTTATCAATCTTTGCAAAATACCCAACAATTTCTTCTACATTTTTGTTGTTGTATTGTCCGGTTGCTATGACTACATTTGCTTGTTTTACAAAATCATAAATATACCCTATTGCACTTGGGGTGTTTAGGTCGTCATTCATTTCTTGAACAAAATATTTTTGCAAAGTTTGCAATTCTTTTGAAAGTAATGTGCTGTAAGTTTTGCCAACATTTTTGCGAAGGTTGAAAAACATATTTTCAATTCTTTCTAATCCTGCATCAGTTGCCTCAAGGGCATCTTGGGTTATGTTGCGGGTAGAGTTGTATTTGCAGTTTACAAAAAACCATCTTAGGTTAACTGCTCCCCATTTTTTAATAGCATCTTCAACAGTTATATAATTGCCCAAAGATTTGCTCATCTTAACACCATTTATTGTCAACATTCCTGAATGTACCCAATAGTTGGCAGGAATTTTGCCGTTTATTGCCATGCTTTGTGCTATTTCATTTTCGTGGTGCGGAAAAGCCAACTCTCGCCCGCCCCCGTGAATGTCAAAGGTTTGGCCCAAATATTTTGTTGACATAACGCTACATTCGATATGCCAACCCGGATAACCAAGTCCCCAAGGGCTGTCCCATTTTAATACACTATTTGTCTTTGCTTTTTTCCATACAGCAAAATCGTTTGGATTGTGTTTTTTGCTGTCAATATCTAGTCTTGCTCCGGCCTCTAGTTTATCAAGTGTGTTACCACTTAATACACCATAGTTTTTAATTTTTGATACATCACAATAAACATCGCCATCTACTTCGTAGGCATAGCCACGATTAATCATTTGTTGCACTGCCTGAATAATCTCGAGTATATGCATTGTTGCCCTTGGGCTTATGTTTGGGCGGGCACAGCGAACACTGTCAAGGCCTTCCCACATACCTTTTATGTTTTGGTCAACAAGTTCTAGTGGGTGCAACTTTTGCTCTTTGGCCTTTAATTCTATTTTGTCTTCACCCTCGTCAGCATCACCCACAACCGAACCAACATCAGTGATGTTGCGCAAATGAAAAACCTTATATCCCAAAAATTCTTTGAAGTATTCGGCCATACAATCGTACGCAATATATGTGCTAATATGCCCCATGTGCAAAGGTGCATAAACAGTTACGCCACACACATACATGCGCACTTCATTTTTGTGTATTGGCACAAATTCTTCTTTTTGTCTTGTAAGTGTATTATACAATTTCATAATACTATCTCCATATTTTTTATATATTAATATATTTCGCCAGCGTTCTTTTTTTCCAAGTATTCATCATAATTTAACATTCTGTCAATCAATTTTCCATCTTTAATTTCAAATATTCGATTTGCGACAGTAGAAACAAGTTCGTGATCGTGTGATGAAAATATTATTCCGCCCTTAAAAGCAGTCATGCCATCATTTAGGGCACTTATGCTTTCCATATCTAGGTGGTTTGTTGGCTGGTCAAATATAAGAAAGTTTGAGTTGCTAACCATCATGCGGCTAAGCATACATCGCACCTTTTCTCCACCAGATAATACATTTACAGGCTTTAGGGCATCATCACCGCTAAATAGCATACGCCCCAAAAACCCGCGCAAGAAAGTATAGTCTTTTTCGGTGCTAAAATTTGCCAACCATTCAATAATGTTGTCTTTTGAAGTAAAATAGCTTGAAATATCTTTTGGCAAATCAACTTTTTTTACCGTACTGCCCCAGCGGACTTCGCCTTTGTCGGGCACAATGCTTCCTGACAAAACAGACAACAAGCCAGTAACAGCATTTTCGTTGGCACCAAGCACAACAACTTTGTCATCTTTGTTTAATCTAAACGAAATATTGTCAAGCAACTTTACGCCATCATGAGTAAGTGTTAGGTCACTGACTTGCAAAACATCTTTGCCAAGCTCTTTTTCGAAACTAAAGTTTACATAAGGATATTTTCGGTTTGACGCAGGCATTTCGTCAAGCTGAATTTTATCAAGCATTTTCTTTCGGCTGGTGGCTTGGCGCGCCAAACTCTTTTTTGCACCAAAGCGACGAATGAATGCCTTTAATTCTTCTATTTTTTCTTCTTTCTTTTTGTTTTGTTGTTTTGTAAGCTTTTGCATCAATTGGCTAGATTCGTACCAAAAATCATAGTTTCCTACATAAAGGCTGATTTTGCCAAAATCGATATCAACAATATGTGTGCAAACTGTGTTAAGAAAGTGTCGGTCATGTGACACAACAATAACAGTACCTTCAAAATTAATTAAAAACTCCTCAAGCCACGCAATACTGCGGTCGTCCATGTGGTTTGTTGGCTCGTCAAGAAGCAAAATGTCGGGGTTGCCAAACAACGCTTGGGCAAGCAATACCTTAACTTTTATGCTTCCGTTTAGGTCTGCCATGTTTGCATAATGAAGTTCTGCCGGAACGCCAAGTCCGTTTAACAATTTTTCGACTTCGGTTTCGGAATTATAGCCGTCCATTTCAGCAAATTCACTTTCTAATTCAGAGGCGCGAATACCGTCTTCTTCACTAAAATCGGGTTTTTGATAAAGTGCATCTTTTTCTTTCATAATATCATAAAGATGCTTGTTTCCGTATATAACAGTATCCATAACAGTAAAACTATCAAATTGGAAATGGTCTTGCTTAAGAACAGACATGCGGTCTTGCGGTGGTATTTCAATATTCCCTTTTGTTGCATCTAGGTCACCACTTAATAATCTTAAAAAAGTGGACTTACCTGCACCATTTGCGCCAATAACACCATAGCAATTGCCCGGTGTAAACTTAAGATTGACATCTTTGAATAATGGTGTGCCATCAAAAGATAACTCAAGGCCCGTAACTGTAATCATATTATCCTCCCAAACAAAATGTAGATGTGTCCATCTACAAATTGATTATTTTTGTTGTTCGTCAATTTTTATGTGCAATTCACGAAGTTGCTCTCGCGTAACTTGTGTTGGTGCACCAGTAAGAGGGTCGTATGCTGATTTGTTTAGTGGGAAAGCAATAACTTCGCGCACATTTGGTTCATCAAGCAACAACATTATTGTTCGGTCAAGCCCAAGTGCCATGCCAGCGTGTGGCGGAGCACCATATTGGAAAGCACCATAAAGTGCGCCAAACTTGTTTTCGACAACACTTTCGTCATACCCTAATACTTCAAACATTTTTTTCATAACTCTTGGGTCGTGGTTGCGCACAGCACCTGACAATAATTCAATACCATTGCCAACAAGGTCCCACTGGTCTGCCTTAATATCTAGTGGGTTTTGCTTAAATGCATCAAGCCCGCCCTTTGGTTGTGAGAATGGGTTGTGTGCAAAATCTAATTTTCCATCATCTGTTAATTCATAAAGAGGAAATTCGGTTATCCAGCACAATTCAAACTTGTTTTCATCAATAAGGCCAAGTCTTGCGCCCAATTCGTTACGCAAAATGCCCGCAAGTTTTGTTGTAAGTTTTTCTTTGCCCGCAAGCAAGAATATGCTGCCGCCCTCACGTACCTGCAAAACATCAATTAAACCTTTTATTTCTTCTTCGCTCAAAAATTTTGCAATAGGACTTACGAACTCGTTGTTTTGCTCTACTTTTATCCACGCAAGGCCCTTGCTGCCGTTGTCCATCATAAATGATGTAAGGTTGTCATAAAAAGAGCGAGGCTGTGCAACATTTGGCACAAAAATTGCTTTTACTGTGCTATCCTTAAAGGCATTAAAGTTTGTGTTTTCAAATATCTTTGTGCAGTCTTTTATTATTAATGGGTTGCGCAAATCTGGCTTGTCTGTTCCATAATCTCTCATACTGTCGCTAAATGGTATGCGTCTAAATGGAGCGGAAGAAACTTTCTTTTTGCCAAAATCTACAAAAAGGTCATAAAATACTTTTTCGCCCACCTTAAACAAATCTTCTTGTGTTGCAAAAGCCATTTCCATATCCAACTGATAAAACTCACCTGCTGTGCGGTCTGCCCTTGCATCTTCGTCCCTAAAGCATGGTGCAATTTGGAAATATCTGTCAAAGCCACCTGCCATCAAAAGTTGTTTGAACATTTGAGGTGCCTGAGGCAATGCATAAAACATTCCGGCGTGCAATCTGCTTGGCACAAGATAGTCGCGCGCGCCCTCGGGGCTGCTTGCCGTAAGAATTGGTGTTGTTATTTCGGCAAAGCCCAAAGATTCCATTTTTTTGCGTAAATATGAGTTAATTTTACTGCGGAAAAGTATGTTAGAAAATACTTGTGGGTTGCGCAAGTCAAGATAACGATATTTTAGGCGGACATCTTCTCTCACTTCTTTGCTGTTTTCAACTTCAAAAGGCAATTGGCTTGTCACAGGGCCCAAAATAGAAATTTTTTGCACTTCTATTTCAATTTCACCTGTTTTTAATTTTGGGTTGATGTTGCCTTCCCCACGAGAACGCACCAAACCTTGAGCACAAATAACACTTTCTTTTGTTATACCTTTTATACTGTTGTTGTCGTTAACCACAAGTTGAACAATACCTGTTTGGTCACGAACATCAATAAAGGTAACTCCTCCATGATCACGGATAGTGTTTACCCAGCCCGCAACCTTAACAGTTTTTCCTATGCTGTCTTTTGTAAAACTATCACACATACCGCTACGATATGTAGTTTGCAAATCTAATTTTTCTTGCATTTTAATTATTTCCTTTATAAAAGAGATTGTACATGTTGATTATATACTAAAACAAACTATTTTTCAAGTGCTAATGCAGATTTTTTGATTATTTGGGGCAAAGATTAAGCACAAATAAAACAAAAAAAGCGTATATTTCGCTTTTTTGTTTTTTTAATTGTGTTTTTGTGGACGATAAAACAAGAAAACCAAAAGTGCTATGCCAGAGAAAATAACAGCATATGGGAACAAGAATTGATAGCCCAAAACACCAAATAAGAAACCAATAAATATTGGAGTTATGCTTTGTGCCAACATACTTGCTGCATAATACCAACCTGTTAATTTGCCTATGTTTTTCTTGCTTGCCATTTCAACAACCATTGGATATGAGTTAACATTTATCCATGCCCAACCAACACCTGCAAGGCCAATAAGAATATAGTAAAGCCAAGCAAGTTTTGTGCCAAGTGTAAATGCCATAATAGAAG